>JANLWR010000454.1:0-2991 GCA_031364625.1 Deinococcales bacterium
GATCAACTCGCCGTCACCGATGCAGATCACGTCGGCAAATGGCGCTAAGGGGTACGGGTTGCTCGAGGTCAGCGGTCCGCCGACGATCACTATTGGGTCGGATTCGTCGCGTTCCTCGCGCCAAGGGTTTAAGCCCGAAAGCTCGAGAAAACGAATAATATTGGTCAGGTCTAGCTCGAACGAGACGCTGAACGCCAGCAGATCGGCTTCACCCACAGGGTTGCCACTCTCGAGCATCGGCAGGTATTCACCGCTTTGCTTGAAGGCGTCCACGTCGTCTGGCAGGAAGGCGCGTTCGCAGGCAAAACCCTCTTCTTGGTTGAACATGCGGTAAATCACTTGAAAGCCCAGCGATGCCATCGCCACCGAGTATTTGTTGGGAAAGCATAACGCCACGCGGGTCGAGGCTTGCGTGAACATCGTGCCGATTTCAAGGTCGAGCAATGGTTTTAAGTTTTTACGCCAGTAATTCAAAATTCACCTTTTGATCGTTTTCATATTGTAGGGGTGAACCTTGTGTTCACCCTGCCCTTGACGTTTGGTTGTTGATTGGTTTGTGTCGTAGGGGCGCCGCTTCTTGATCCTACTACAGCACCTTGCGGGCTTGATCGCTTGCTGCGCCCTGCCCTTGACCTTGTCTTTTGACGTTTGGCATTCACCAAACCTCGAGCAATCCAGATTGTAGCAGCCCAAAGCCAGATCTTTCGGGGCTTTTGACGCTTTTGTTAACGCCGACGGTAGCGTAGCGCGATTTGCTCGAGAATCGCAATAATGGCGTACAAACCGATGCCGAGCGCCACCAGTACAAAAACGGCGGCGAACGAAACGTCGTAGCGTCCTTGATTTTTGGCGTTGACCACGATGTAACCTAGCCCGCCAGCGTGGTTTGGCGCGGCTGAGAGCGTGAATTCTGCCACGACCGTGCCGATCAGTGCCAGTGATGCGGTGCTGCGCAAACCGCTTAAAATCACGGGCAGCGCACCAGGAAACTCGAGTTTGCTCAGCATTCCCCAGGCGCTCGAGCCGATGGTTTTGAAGACCTCCGTGTAGACGCGGTCCACCTCGCGCACGCCGACCATGGTGGAGATTAAAACTGGAAAGATTGAAATCAGCGTGGCAATCAAGACCCTCGAGCTTGTGCCGTAACCGAGTCCGAGCACCAGCAAGGGCGTGATGACGACAATGGGTACGGCTTGAAGCGCAACCACGAAAGGGGAGAGCAGCCGCTCGAGGACGCGGATTTTGCCCATTGCGTAACCGATTGGTATGCCAATGCCCAGCGAGTACAGCAAGCCCAGACCCGTGATGCGCAGCGTCTCGAGCGTGCCGATGACGAATTGGTTGTCACGGTTTTCAACGAAGGCGCGTAAGACTTTTCCTGGGCTTGGGAAGAAATAACTGGATTCTGGAACAAGAATGTTCCAGGCAACCAGCAGTACGTTCAGCACAATCAGAATGCCCAGAAATTCCCAGGGGAATCGCACGGCTTTGGGGGTGGGTTCGACAAAGGTGCTGTCACCCAAACCGAGCCTCGAGCGCAGTTCTGCCTCGAGCGGTTCGGTAAAACTGGTGATTCGTCCTTGCCCTCGAGTTTCGAGGATCGTGTCGACCACGCCGTCTTTCAGGACAACCACACGGTCAGCCAGGTAGACTGCCTCGCGGATGCTGTGGGTCACGAAAACGATGGTTTTACCGGTTTTGCGATGGATTTTTTTGGTCTCGAGGTTGAACCGTTCGCGCACCAGGGCGTCCAAGGCGGCGAAAGGTTCGTCGAACAAAATCACCTCGGCATTTTGGGCTAATGCCCTGGCAATCGCAATCCTGGCTCGCATTCCGCCCGAAAGCTGATGCGGGTAAAGGTTGGCATACTCGAGCATTCCGACCTGCCCAAGCACATCGTCTGGGGCTAAACCCTTGCCGTTTAATTCTCTGGGCAATGCCACGTTTTGACGCACCGTGCGCCAGGGCAGTAGGCGGTAATCCTGAAATACCACGGCGGGCTGCCCTTGAACCTTGACCGTGCCATTGGCTTTCAATAATCCTGCGATCACCCGCAGCAAGGTGCTTTTGCCGCCGCCGCTCGGTCCAATAATCGCAATAAATTCGCCGTGCGCCACAGACAAGGACACGTTTCTGAGCACTGCCCGAGCGTTGAATTCAACGTTGACCGCCTCGAGTTTGATCACTGGAGGGGCATTCAATATGGATTCTAGCGTCTCGAGCTTGACTTCACTCACATGTGCAGTTTATAGGCTGATGGCTTTCAAAGGTGTATTTCATTCCACATACATTTCAAAAACGCTAAGATACTGGGTAATGCCTCTTCTCAAAGGAAACCCATGATTTTTCAAAATGTGCTCGAGCCTGCCGCGATCGTGATTTTTGGTGCGAGTGGCGATTTGACCAAACGAAAACTTCTGCCCGCCTTGTACCGTATGGTCAAGGACGGCAACATGCCCGAAAAGTTTGCGATCATCGGTGTGGCTCGAACGCCCAGCACCAAAGAAGAATATCAGGCACTCACCCGTGCCGCACTCGAGGCTTCAAGTGAAGTGGACACGATCGACGAGGCGGCGTGGACGCGTTTTTCGGCGGCTCTCGATTACCAGACCACCGAATTTGGCAGCCAAGAACAATTCCAGGCGCTTCGTGACAAACTCGAGGGTGCGGGTTTTCACAATTGGTTGTTTTACTGTTCCGTGCCGCCCAGCGTTTTTCCGATCATCGCGCAGCAACTGGCGGCAACAGGCTTAAATGACGAAGACCAGGGTTACACCCGCATTATTGTCGAAAAACCGTTCGGTACGAGCCTCGAGACTGCAAAATCATTAAATACCGTGCTTCATGCCGCCTTCAAGGAATCCCAGATTTACCGTATCGACCACTTTCTGGGCAAAGAAACAGTTCAAAACATTCTTTCATTGCGTTTTGCCAACACCATCTTCGAGCCGCTCTGGAACAGAACTTACGTCGATCACGTTCAAATCACGG
>JANLWR010000461.1:0-9512 GCA_031364625.1 Deinococcales bacterium
GTGAAGCCGCCGCCAGCATTCAACTCGAGCATTTGGGTGGAGATTTGGGGATCGAAAGCAAATCCAGCGATTCTGATTTGGTCACAGTGGTCGATAAAGCCTGCGAGGAAGTCATTCGCAAGATCATTCTGGCGGCGCACCCAGATCACAGCATTTTGGGTGAAGAGGGCGGCAGTGTCGGCACGGGTCGTTATCAGTGGATTGTTGACCCGCTGGACGGGACGGTCAATTACGCGCACGGTTTCCCATTTTTTTGTGTTTCAATCGCGCTCGAGATTGATGGTGTGCGTTCCGTGGGTGTGATTCATGATCCAAACCGCCACGAGGTTTTTACGGGCACTCAAAGTGGCGGTGCATTCCTGAATGGCAAGCCGATCAGAGTCTCGAGCATCGCGCAACTCAACGGTCGCGCCATGCTTGCCACGGGTTTTCCGTACGACACCCAAGCGGCGCTCATCAGTGTCGAGATTTTCAGGAAATTTTTGGCACTCGGTTTACCAGTGCGTCGCCCTGGCGCGGCTGCCCTTGACCTGGCTTACATTGCCTGCGGACGGATTGACGGCTTTTTCGAGTACAAACTGAACGCCTGGGATTGCGCCGCAGGTATTCTGATGATCGAGGAGGCGGGCGGACGAATCTCGAGTTTTACAGGAGAAACATATTTGTACGAAGACAAGAAAATTGTTGCCAGCAACGGTCTGATTCATGATGCGATGCTCGAGATCATTCAAAACTGAACCCTCGAGCCAATCGTCCCCGCTTAAAACCGTATGCTCGAGGGCGTGAAACGATGGTGGATTCTTCCGAGTGTCATGCTGGCAGTTCTTGTGGCTGGCGTGTTTTACGTGTTTTTTCAATTGATTATTTTGCAACCGCCCGTGGTTGAACCCAATTTTATTGAGCGCAAACGCAGCGAACGTTTTATTGACGACACCAAAATTATGCCAATCTCGAGTTACCCCGTTTTGCGGGCGGGCAAAGCGGCTTTGTATCATGCTACTGGCGCTGGACGAACGCTCGTCATGTTGCCTGACAGTGGCACTGGCGCGTGGATGTTTGAAAAGGTTATGGGCGCAATGAAAGAATCGTTTAACCTATACAGCGTGTCCTACCGTGGCATGACGGGCGCTGAGACGGTGCAAGCGTCAAGCGGAGCCGATTTTGGCAGCGTAACCACCAATGATTACCTGCAAGATGCCACAGACGCGGTCATCGCCGCCCGTAAAGACTCCGGACAACCTAAAATTGTGCTGGTCGGTTCGGGCTTGGGCGCGATGCTGGCATTAAAACTGGCGAACGAACACCCCGACTGGCTGGCGGGACTGGTCTTGATTGCACCCTTTGCCCCCAGAGAACGCGTTGAGCATCAAGCCTGGTTGGCAAGAACAGTGGGCGATTTTATTTACCGAGATATTTACACCAAAAAAGACGCCGCTCGAGCGTTTTGGAATGATAATTTCGGCAATGGATTTGCGCAAAAATCCGAGGGCAAAAAATACCTCGAGTTGTACGGTAAAAATAAAGTCCCTTTTGAGTTTAAGCCTGTGCTGCAAGACGTTTACTTTAATAAACTGGCATTTCTCGAGGATGATTTCGGTAAGCTCGAGGAATCCAAATTGCCCGTGTTGCAGATTGCGGCGCGTTACGACGTGACCAACCCGATTGGCGCTCAACGCCTTTTGCGCACCAGACTCGAGCAGAGCATGGCGGGACGTTACTCGTATGCGGTATTAAATTCTGGAAAGTACGTGACACTCGACTGGCATTGGAAAGACGCGGTGGGTGTGCTGGCAAGTTTCTTACCAACATTAAAACTCGAGAAAGCCTTCATTCAAAACGAAGAAGCGCTCGACCCGTTGGTTGACCCACCAGACAAGTAGAACGCTTTCAAAAATTACAGCGTGATTTGTTGAACTGCCACGAATTTGACTTCATCGACCAAAATCCATTGACGGGCTGGGTTGCGCTCGAGATCAATGGTGATCTGATTTGAAGTAAACGCAACATTGAAGACCAAGAAACCTCGAGTGTTGCGTTTGAGTTCTGTGCCTTTTAAATCATAAGCCTTGCCGTTAATGGTTACTTTAAGCGGCAGTAAAATACCCGCGCCAGAGTTGTAATTGAAACCAATTTTGACCTTGGTGAACTTGCGCTCAGAGGCAAATTTAAAATTCATGGAAACATTCTGTCTTGACCAACCGACCCATTCAAAACCAGCCGCGCCAAAGATTTTGGCGTTAAAACGATCACTGCCAACTTGGTTGTCGATCAGTTGCTTGCCTGTGTCATCAATGTAAGAACCGCTGCCATTTGTTGTTGTATAAGACTCGGGCAAGACGTTGACACCCGCGCCACCACCAGCACTGACAGGCGTCACGTCACCGACCACAACCTCATCTGGTGCGTCTGGCTCGGTAGGTGTTGCCACAGGCGTTGGGGTTGCGATTGGTTGAGCCACTGTTGGTATTGGTGCTGGATTGGTATTGACTGGCGTGGCGTCTGGTTTGATGGTGCTGACTGGTGGTTTGCTGGTCACCGGTTCGGGTCGTACCACCTGCGAAAATGCAGGTTCTGACGAAAATGCACCGTCCGCCTCGTAGCGCGTCGCTGGAGCGCAAGCAAACAGCGAAACCGCCATTGCACCGCCAAAAAGAAAATGTTTGATCTGCATAAAACTCCTTTCAACTTTCCCTCTACAAGATAGCACCACTACAATTTGGGAAACTCTCATTCAACGCCCAGCACTTGAGTACCACGAACTCGAGTGCTACACTTTCAGAGCCTCGCGCACGTAGCTCAGTTGGATAGAGCGCGGCACTCCTAAGGCTGAGGTCACAAGTTCGATCCTTGTCGTGCGCACCAGAAAAACCCTGTCTCGAGCAGGGTTTTTAAATTTAAAGCTGTAACTCGAGTTTGGGGTCTTGAGCCAAATCCAACAAAATTGCTTGCGCAACCGCATCTGCACTGATGGCGTTGCGTGGCGCTCGAGTCCCCAATTTCTGCCAGAAGTCGGTATTCACGGCTGGTGGTTTAACAACGATGACAGAACGTTGAAACTCGAGCCTGGCAATTGCAGCGAGGCTGTCCAACGCGGCTTTGCTGGCAGCGTAGCCAGAAAAGTTTTTGAACGTGATTAACTCTCGTTTTGCCCCCAGCAAGTACACTCGAGCGCTCGGCTCGAGGAGCGGCGCGAAATGCTTTAAGACCAGTTGCGCACCCAAAACATTGGCACGCCAGACCCGCTCTAAATTTTGGGCGTTCGACTCGAGAATGCTGGCGGGCGCGATGTCACCCACGGCGTAAATCAGTAATTTTAGTCCACCTCGAGCAACAACTTCTCGCGCCAAGGCATCAAGCTCGAGTTCGTTACAAACATCGGTTGGCACGGCGTAAGCGCCCGTTTCAAGCTCGAGTTCACGCAGTTTCTTGGCGTTTCGGGCGGCAAGAATGAGTGGCGCTGGCAAAATTCGTGCGAGGCTCGAGCCGATACCGCCGGTAGCGCCGAAAATCAGTGTGTTCACGGTGTTAGTTTGCGCTTTCGCTCAGGCATTCACAGCGATGCAGCCTCAAGTTTAAGACTCTCCCTCTCCCCCACCCGTACCTCTCGAGCCTAAAATCCGCACCATGCGTTTCAACCCTGTGTCCAGATAACCTTCTTTGAGGGCAAACGGCTCGAGGTGCTTGTCACTTGCCAGGTGAAGTTCGTAGACCGCGCCGTCGTAAGCACTTTTGGTCACGGCGTGCAGCAATCCCGCCAGCGTCCCCGCAGGCGCGTCATGATGCACCCGAAGGCTCGAGATGTAGACAATGGCTTTATCACCCATCCAAACGCTTTGCGCCAATATAAACCCGAGCACCAAGGTTGGCTCGAGGTTTGGGTCGTCAACGGCGGCAAAACTGTGCTCTGAACGGGCGTAAAATTTCAGGCTTGGCAAACTGCTGCGCAAGTGTGGGTCGCGGTCTTTGGGACTTGATTCCAGAAACTTGGGTTGCTCGAGCAGCAACAACTCGAGGTCGAGGGCTTGCATGGCTGGGAAGTCAGCCTCTTGGGGGATGCGGTAGATCACTTGGGTAGTTTAAGGCTTTGAAGCCCCTTGGGTTTAATTTGATTTCCAAACCTGTTGCCAAGTCGCAAATTCTTGTGGTCGAACCCGATAACGTGCAAAATTGCCCTCGTGTAAACTCGAGAGTTCTGTTTTTAAAACTTCAACAAAAGTGTGCCCTTGATCGTTTGGGAATTGAGTTGCGGTTTCTTGAATGTAAGCCAGGGCTTCAGCAGGTTTCAGGGCGTTGATGAGGATATGCTGCACGGTTTTTTGAATGATGTCACGGTAACGCAAACGAAATGGGTCTGGTTCGCCAAGCGATTGACGAACGGCAGCATTAACGGGCAGCCGAGCGCTTGTACGCAAAAACGAAGACTTCACGCAGTAATTCAATTTGGTTGAGTTCGTAAATGCTCAAAATTGCTTCGACATAATCTTGTTCGGTAACATCGATAAACGAAATCGGGCAAAGGTTTTGTTGAATGAGTGGGATGTTTGCCGCAAGCCGAGATACGCATTTATTGACATCTTCAAAAGGTTGTAAGTACGGCAAGTGAACCATGCTAAAAAAAGCTTGTTCAAATGGGTCTTGAATATGTGATGCTGTCTTTAAAAGTTGGTCAAAGCATTCTTCGATCATTTGTGGCACGGCAAGTGGGTAAAATACCGAACCTCCAATTTTGACTTCAATGTGTCGCAATCGTCCCATAGCGGCAGGGTCGGGCAACAAGTTATTGGAAAGTTCTGCGTGTAGGCTGAGGATGGTGTAACGGTTAAAACCAATCTCGCTGGCTTGATCCACCAAAAGTTCGATGGCGGCTTTGTGGTTGAGCAGCATTTGGGTTTCAAATAAGCTTTTTCCATCGGCACTTGTGCCAAATTTTAGTAAGTTTTCGGTTTCCAGTAGCGAGTACGTATTGCCTTCCAGACGGCTCGAGTTCCAAGAAAGATCAATCAGCAAACGGTTAACAATCTGACGTGCGTATGTGCCTGCGGGCATGGGTTGATCTGAAATTGTTCCGATTTTGCGCAATTCTTGGCGTACTGATTTTGGTAAGTAAAAACTTTGGTTGGGTTGGTATTGGTCCAAGAATGCACGGTTGTAGCCTACAGGGGTGCGATGGTGTAATGGTTTTCGGATTTCGTTGCGCCAATGGATGACTGTTTTAGAGAGTTGTAAAACTGTAGATCGTTTGGGCGCAACCACAATGTAACGACTGCTACATCCTGCGCCTTGACGCTCGAGGTTTCCTGCTTTGACCAGTTCGTTCAGTCGTCGTTGCAGGGTGCGTTTGCTGAAATTGCTGTTGATAGCAAGTATATTTTCAATGTTTGCACCTTGCTCGAGCAATTGAATCATCTCGAGCAGGGTGTTGTTTTGAGTGTTTTGGTCTTGTTTTGCCACTTCTTTCCTTTTGGCGCGATAATCCGAATCGCGCCATTTTACACCTAATTTTGGCGCGATAATCGACTTTTTGGCGCGATAATCCGAATCGCGCCATTTTTGGTTTTTACTCGAGAGACCTAAATTGCATGGCTGGGAAGTCAGATGCGGTAAATCCTTGAACTGCTCGGGTTGATTTAGAACCCTGCTCCTGAAATAATTTCCCAAAAACCATTCTCAAACTCGAGTGTGTACACGGCTGGCATCGGCATGGACAGGTGAAAAGCACAATCTACACGTGGTTCAATTTTGCTTAAGATCAGCGAAAAAAGTGTGCCATGACCACAAATGATGATCGTTCCGCTCGAGTGATGTTGCGCTAAAAGACGGAGCGCGTAAAAACCCCGATCTTGGGTTTCACGCATGGTCTGAGCACCTGGCAGGGCAAAATCAAAATCTGACCAAGCTTGCTCGAGGATTTCGCGCCAGTTTGGAATGGGTTCTGGTGCGAGCACATGCTCATAGAAATCGTGCACAGGAACAACTTCTAAACCTCGAGTCCCTGCGAAACCTTGCACGGTTTGCATGGCGCGAAGCATCGGACTCGAGTAGACCGCGTCAAGCTCGAGAAACCGGTAAGCATTTGCCAAAGCGCTGGCGTCTCGAGCGCCAGTTTCGGTTAAGGGACGGCTGAATTCATCAAAACCTGGTGTACCCGAAAGCACTGGTTCGGCGTGGCGCACGAGCAAAACCGTTAACATGGCACTGTTTTACCATTTCATCCCCCTTCATTCGTGCTACACTCTTTCGGGCGCTCGAGCCAACACGCCCGAGAATTCACGCCTTTCACCGCCGCCCAACTCGAATCTCGAGGATCGGGCGAGTTTTTTGGGTTTGTTCACTTCTCAGCCCGACTCGAGGTTTTTCATGCAGGAATTTAGGAACATTGCCATTATCGCTCACGTTGACCACGGTAAAACAACCCTGGTGGACGGTATGCTCAAACAAACCCACACCTTTCGGGATAACCAAGTGGTTGCCGAACGCGTCATGGACTCGAACGATCTCGAGCGTGAACGTGGCATCACGATTTTGTCCAAAAACACGGCTGTGCTGTTTCATGACATCAAAATCAACATCATGGACACGCCAGGTCACGCCGATTTCGGTGGCGAGGTCGAACGTGTGCTTGGCATGGTGGACGGTTGTTTGTTGCTGGTGGACGCCGCCGAAGGTCCAATGCCGCAAACCCGTTTTGTGCTGAAAAAGGCGCTCGAGCTTGGTTTGCACCCGATTGTGGTCATCAACAAAATTGACCGCAAAGACGAGCGGATCACCGAAGTGGTTAACCTGACGTTTGACCTGATGGCGAACTTGGGTGCGACCGACGAGCAACTCGATTTCCCAATCATTTACGCCATTGCCCGCGAAGGCAAGGCTTTTGCCGACCTGAAAGCACCCAAAGAAGACCTGGACGAACTGTTTGAATTGATCGTCAAGCACGTTCCACCGCCAGCCACCGCAATCGACAAGCCGTTTCAAATGCTTGTGACCAACCTCGATTACTCCGATTACCTCGGGCGCATCGCGCTCGGTCGCATCACACGCGGTAAAGTCAAACGCAACGAATACGTCATGTTAATGCACAAAGACGGTTCGACCAGCAAAGCTCGGGTCTCACAACCGTTCACCCACATGGGTTTGCAACGGCTCGAGGTTGAAGAGGTTTACGCTGGCGATATCGTGGCATTGTCTGGACTCGAGGATGTTGGCGTGGGCGATACGGTTGCCGATTTCGCCGACCCTGAAGCCTTGCCGACCATCACCGTGGACGAACCAACGGTTTCGATGACCTTCGGTCCGAACACCAGCCCGTTCGCGGGCAAAGAGGGCAAGTACGTTACCAGCCGTCACATTCGGGATCGTTTGTTCAAAGAGGCTCAAACCAACGTGTCCTTGCGCGTCGAAGAAAAGGGCGAAGATTACGTGGTTTCGGGACGCGGCGAGCTTCACCTTTCGATTCTGATCGAAACCATGCGCCGCGAAGGTTACGAAATGCAAGTTTCAACCCCTCAAGTCATTACCCGCATGATTGATAATGTCAACCACGAACCTTACGAACATCTGGTCATTGACGTTCCCGAAGGCAAAATGGGTCCGGTCATGGAAACCCTGGGTTCACGCAAGGGCGACATGATCAACATGGACAACCAAGGCGGACGTGTGCGGCTCGAGTACAAGATTCCAGCCCGTAGCTTGTTCGGTTTCCGCACACATTTCTTGACCATGACCCAGGGCGAGGGCATCATGAACCACGTCTTTGACGGTTACGCCCCCATTGCTGGCGACATCAAAACCCGTCAGAACGGCAGTTTGGTCGCCATGGAACCAGGCAATGCGTTCGCTTACGCGATTTGGAAGCTCGAGGATCGTGGCATGTTCTTTATCGAACCGGGCGCGGAGGTTTATATTGGTTTGATTGTCGGCAGCAACGGACGCGCCGGCGATTTGAACGTGAATGTTTGCAAATCCAAGAAACTGACCAACATGCGCACCAGTGGCGCGGACGATGCGGTTAGCCTGACCCCAGTTCGTCCAATGAGCCTCGAGGAAGCCCTCGAGTACATTTCTGATGATGAACTGGTTGAAGTCACGCCGCAAAGCATTCGCCTTCGTAAACGCGTGCTTGAACCCAACATGCGCAAATAAAACTCGAGTTTTGATTTTGAATCCCACCGTGCAATTGCGGTGGGATTTTTTTGAGGCTAGAGATGAAGCGTTTATTCGTTGCACTTATTTCGTTTGTTTGCTACAGTATCGCTCGAGGAAAACCATGACCCAAACGACCCAAATCACACCGATTGTCATTCCAAATAATCACGAACGCAACCTGGCAAAGACCTCGAGTTTAATGCTTGCCAAACACTTACAAGAGGACATCAAACTGAATTTGTCTGACAGCAATGAAAGCCTGACGCTTCCAGCTTCGGTGGTTCGATTGCTGCAAAACATTTTGTCCGAAATCGCCCTGGGCAACAGTGTTGCGCTCACAGCACTCGAGGCGGAATTGAGCACCAAACAGGCATCGGAACTTTTGTATGTTTCAAGACCATTTTTGATTAAATTGCTCGAGCAAAACGAAATCCCGTTTCGTAAAGTGGGCACGCACCGCCGTGTCATGCTGCAAGATGTTATTTCTTACAAGCAACGGATTGATGCCAAGCGCCGTGAGGCACTGCGCGAATTGGCAGAACAAGCCCAAGAACTCAACATGGGCTACGAAGGGTGATTGCCCTTTTAGACGCTAGTGTTTTGTACCCCGCACCACTGCGTGATCTGTTTATGAATCTTGCCGTACTCGATGTTTTTCAAGCGCGTTGGACAAACCAAATCCATGACGAATGGACACGTAACCTGCTCAAAAACAGACCAGACCTGAGCGCAAGCCAAATTGAACGCACCAGGGCACTCATGAACCTTCACGTTCGAGACTGCTTGGTCAGCAATTTCGAGCATTTAATTCCAGCATTACAACTTCCAGATCTGGATGATCGTCATATCTTGGCAGCAGCGATTCACAGTCAGTCTAAACGGATTATCACCGCAAACCTTAAACATTTTCCAGCCCGTTCTTTAGAAACTTATGATATCCAAGCCCTGTCCCCCGATGATTTTGTGCTTCAACTTTTTGAAACTCAGCAAATAGGGGTGCTTACAGCATTGCGCGAGCAACGGAGTAACCTTCAAAAACCACCAATCACAGCCCGAACACTGCTCGAGATACTTGAGCAACAGGGTTTAAAGCGCAGTGTGGCACATCTGAAAAACCACCTCGAAATGATTTGAGGCTCGAGCTTTAGGGTTGCCGCAATTGAATGACAATCTCTTTGTCTTGCGGCACGTTCACACTCACATCGCCTGGGGCAAAATTGGGCATGGTTACACGGACTTTGTACGCACCAGGGTAAGGGAACAAGACTGGACCTGGAATGGTGGCAAGTAACGCGCCCACTGCAAGCTTGGCATTGACCGGCGCGGAAATCACGGTCAATCGCGCCGTTTGGTTGCTCGAGGACTTCACA
>JANLWR010000496.1:0-1760 GCA_031364625.1 Deinococcales bacterium
CGGGATGGTTGGAAAGATATTTACCGGGCTTGTAGTGAACTGAGCTAAACGTCTTCTTGCACGCCAATAAAAAGCATGACAGGATGCTGTTATGGGTATTTACATCGTTAACAAGCCACTCGGCAAGACTTCGTTCGATGCGGTGGCGATAGCCCGCAAACAACTTGGCACGAAAAGTGTTGGGCATACTGGCACGCTCGACCCACTCGCAACTGGGGTTTTGGTGATTGCCACCGACTCGAGCACCAAACTGGTGCAGTTTATGACCGCAGATTCCAAAGATTATTTGGCGTTCATCAGTTTGGGCGCAAGTACACCGACGCTGGACGCCGAAGGTCCAATTCTCGAGCAAAAAGAAGTGCCAGAATTCTCGAGTGAGCAAATCAAAACGGTGCTCGAGAAATTTGTTGGGGCGCAACAGCAAATGCCGCCAATTTACAGCGCCATTCATGTGAACGGCGAACGCGCTTACGATCTGGCGAGGGCGGGAAAAGAGGTCAAACTCGAGCCGCGCAGTGTAACCATTCACAAACTCGAGTTGATCAAATACGGTAAAAATCTGGAGGCTTTGACCGAAGGCATCCCGCATCCTTTGCCAACGCCTTTGGGCAATTTTCCGACGCTTCTGGTTTTTGCTTCAGTCTCGAGCGGCACGTACTTGCGCAGTTTGGCGCGGGATGTTGGCGAGGCGCTGAAAGTTCCCGCGCACTTGTCGGGTTTGATTCGGACGCGGGTAGGCAAATTTAAACTCGAGCAGGCTGTCGAACTCGAGGATTTACGAACCGCAACACCGATTCCAGACCTGGACGCGCTCGAGATGCCACGATTTGAAGTCACACCAAAGCAAGCCAAAGACATTCGAGATGGCAAGAAACTCGAGCATGACGCCGTTGGGCTGGTTGTTCTGACGCTCGAGGGGCAGTTGGTGGCAGTGGTTGAAGGGGACGGGACTAGGTTGAAAGTGGTGCGGGCTTGGCAGTGAACAAACAAAGTTATTTCAATCGTTTTTTCGATTTTTTCTTGACTGAACCGCTTCAATCACTTTATTCCAAGCATTTTTTCGACTTCTTCCAGACTGGTTTTCGTTTCCAAATCGGCTTTTTTGATGCGTTTATTGATTCGTTTTAAATCTGTTGGTTCAAGCGCTTCAAGGTTTGCGTCAAGCACTTCAGACAAAATAATTTCTAAAGCTTTACTTCGCGTTGGAATACCACGGAGAACTCGAATTTGATCGAGTGCGGCGATATTTTTAGCCGAAACTTGAAGCATTGTCATTCGTGTATTCTAGGGTAAAACTTAACTTTAGCCAAGTTTTACTCGAGTTTTAAGATTTGATTTTCTCGAGGTCAAAAAAATCTTTGATGATCGGACTTGAAAGCACCACGCTGGTTCGAGTGCTGCCGTACATCGAAAAGGTTTGAATGAGTTCTTGCAAATGCGCGATGCTGGGCGCAATCACCCTCGAGACAAAACTGCTCTCGCCGGTCACAAAGTAACACTCGCGGATTTCTTCGCGGTTACGGGCAAACTCGAGCACTTTTTCGTAACGCATCGGATCGGTCTTGACTTCGATCAGCGCCGTCACACCAAAACCAAGTTTCTCGAGGTTAAGCCGAATGCTCGAGCCTGCAATGATGCCCGCGTCCTCAAGTTTACGGATGCGTTCAATCACGGTGGGGGTGCTTCTGCCAATGCGTCTGGCAAGTTCGGAATAAGAAATTCTGGCGTCTTGTTGAAGCTCGCGCAAAATGGCAATGTCG
>JANLWR010000504.1:0-8387 GCA_031364625.1 Deinococcales bacterium
GTAGTCAAGTTCCATCAACCCTAAACTGTAGCCTCGAGACAAACAGCATTACAAGCTCGAGCATCTCATCTAAAACCCTCGAGCGCCCACTACAATACGGGCGCTCGAGCTTCTTTGGTTGGTACAATTTATCGAACCAACTTCAAATGAATCAAATCGCAGCTCGAGTTGCAATTGCACTGGCTTGCTGTGCCACGACCTTAAAAGCATCTAGCAATGCTGGCGGTTGTCGAATAGTCATGCCACATTTCAAACTGAGCAACACCGCCGCCAGCCACGCCAGATCAGCGGTACCACAACGCAACACCGTGCCTTCACCTTCAGCCTCGAGCGCCATTTTGTGCGGCATCACGCGCCAACGGGCTTCCTCGAGTGGCAGGTCAAGCCAGACTTTGACTGTGAATCTTGACGGTGCAAAAGGCAGGGATTCGCGCAGGTACGCTCGAGCATCAAAATCGGCTGGGCGGTGAAAATTTCCGTCATTCACTTGCAACTCGAGCATTCTGTCCAGACGAAACGAACGCACCGCGAGGCGCAAACGGCAGTAGCCGACCATGTACCAACGCCCGTCGTGAAACAGAACGCTATACGCTTCGACCTCGCGCCTTGTTTGCGTACCATCAAACGCTCTGTACTCGAACACGATGGGCGCTCGAGCTTGCACCGCTTTTGCCAAAGCCATCAGTAATTTCGTATCGGTTGCCACCAACCAGCCTGAAGGCTCGAGTTCGACGGCTTCTTGCATGATACTGACGTGCTCGGCAAGGTTTTTGGGGAGCACGCGTTTGAGTTTGGACAGTGCTGATGTGGTCGCTGGAGCAAAAGCGTTTAAACCCAGCGACTCGAGCGTGCGCAAGCCAAGCGACACCGCCAGGGCTTCGTCATCGGTCAACATGAGCGGCGGAAGGCGAAAACCTGGTTTTAAACGGTACGCACCGCCAACACCACGGCTCGATTCGACTGGAATACCCAAATCTTGCAACTGCGCCACGTAGCGTTGCACGCTGCGCAGACTGACCTCGAGTTTGCTGGCGAGTGCCGTGCCTGTGATGCGCTCAGTTGATTCGAGCAACTCGAGCAAGGTCAAAAGGCGCAAGGTTGGGTTGTACATACGTTGCAGCATAGTTTGAATTGCCGCCCGAAGTTGTCGGGAATAGGTGGCAAACTCGAGCTGCGGAGGTAAAAGCATGAACAAAGATGTTTCACATGATTTCGATTTTTTGTTTGGACACTGGAAAGTCGAAAACGAACGCCTGTTCAAACGTCTGCAAAACTGCGGCGAATGGGAAAGGTTCGATGCTGTGAGCGAAGCAAAACCAATCCTTGGTGGTATCGGCAACATCGACACTTTTACACCAGACCACTGGCGTCCAGGTTTTATTGGCATGAGCTTGCGACTTTTTAACCCAAGCACCCAGCAATGGAGCATTTACTGGATGAGCAACCAAACAGGAAAACTCGAGCCACCAGTGGTTGGCGGTTTTCAAGACGGTGTCGGGGTTTTTGAAGGTGACGATGTACTCGAGGGACGCCCCATTCGGGTGCGGTTTATCTGGTCGGAAATCACGGCAAATTCTGCACGTTGGCATCAAGATTTTTCAGACGATGACGGACAAACCTGGGAAACCAACTGGGTTATGCGCATGACTCGAGTGACGCAATAACCCTCAAGGAGACAAGCATGAACACGATGAGCACCGTACAAGCCGCCCTCAAAAGCCAGTATCACGCCTCACTCGAGATGCTACATGAAGCGCTCGAGCGTTGCCCTGAGAAACTTTGGTTGGACACCAGCGCTGGCAATGCGTTCTGGCAAGTTGCCTATCATGCACTGTTTTATGTTCACATGTACTTGCAACCAGACCTGAAATCGTTTGTGCCTTGGGCGGAGCATCAAAAGAACGTGCAATACCAAAACGGTTTTCCAGGCACCCCCAACCCAAAAAGTGAACTGCCTTTGATTCCAGAGCCGTACAGTAAAACCCAAGTCATGGCGTTCTGGAGTATTTGCGAAAACATGGTTGACAGTGCCATCGACACGTTTGACTTACTCGAGCCTCAAAGTGGTTTCCCCTGGTACACCTGCTCCAAACTCGAGCATCAAATCATTTCGATTCGTCACCTTCAGCATCACACGGCACAACTTGGAGATCGTTTGCGGATGGTGTCGGGAACGGGTTTGAACTGGTTGGGGCATCAGTGAGAAAAGCTTCAAACTCGGGTTTTAAATCAGTTTGCAAACCACATTGAGTGCCAGGTCGAGGTGCGCGTCCACGATCCAATACGGCGGCTTCATCTTGGTATTTTACGTGTTTTGAGCCGAAAACATAGTTGTGCTGGCGAATCTCGAGATAGACTAAAACCCATGCGTCCACAATCGATTGAAGAAACTTTAGCCGCCCTCGAGCGTGAACATTATATTTCTGAGCGCAGCCTGGCGACCAGCGTGTTTTTAGCTTTAAAACTGGGCAGACCATTGTTTCTCGAGGGTGAACCTGGGGTCGGCAAAACCGAGATTGTCAAAGTGCTGGCAAAACTGCTGGACACGCGTTTGATTCGTTTGCAGTGCTTTGAGGGGCTTGACCTCTCGAGCGCGGTTTACGAATGGGATTACGCGCGGCAAATGCTGCAAATCCGTTTGCTCGAGGCGAGTAACGAGCGCGAGCAGGGAAAAGTAAAATCTGAGATTTACAGTTCAGAATTTCTAGTCAAACGCCCGCTTTTGCAAGCCCTCGAGCTTCAGGACGGCAAGCCTGCGGTGCTGCTGATTGACGAATTAGACCGCGCCGATGAAGAGTTTGAGGCGTTCCTGCTCGAGTTTTTATCCGACTGGCAGGTCAGCATTCCCGAACTTGGAACAATCAGTGCAGCGCAACCGCCCGTGGTGATTATCACCTCCAACCGCACCAGGGAAATCCATGATGCCCTGAAACGACGTTGCTTGTACCACTGGATCGATTACCCCGATTACCAAAAAGAATTGCGGATCGTGCAAAGTAAAGTGCCTGGCGTGCCAGAGTTACTCTCCAAGCAAGTCGTGGCGTTCGTGCAAGAACTGCGCAAGCTCGAGTTGTACAAATCACCCGGGGTTGCCGAAACCCTCGATTGGGCGGCGGCGCTCATGGCGCTCGATGTCACCAGCTTGGAGAGTGGCGCGATTGAAGACACATTCGGAGCACTTTTAAAATACCAAGACGATATTGTTCGTGCCAGGGGCGCGGCGCAAGATTTGCTGGCAAAGGCTCAGACGGTCTGAGTTTTTAGACTAAACTCTCGAGCACGGCTTGAATCTTTTTGGCGCTGGTTTGCGTTCGCGTCTCGAGTTTTCCGGCAGGAATTTTAGAAATTGGAAACTCGAGGGTTTCAAAGGCGGAAAAATGCAGTTCGGTCACGCCCGTTTCCGTCCAGATTTTTTTGGCATTGCTGGCGTTGATGCCCGCCGCTGGCAAAATGATTAACCGACCTCGAGCGAGTTGAACCAAATTCTTGAGCATTGGAATGCCCATTTCGGCAGTCAGTTGTTGCCCACTGGTCAAAATGCGGTGTACGCCGAGGTTTAAAAGTTCCTCGAGTGCGAGAAGTGGGTCTGATACAACATCAAATGCCCGGTGAAAGGTGATCTCGAGCGGACGGGCGGCGGCAATCAAGCTTTTCATGACTTCAAGATCAAGCTCGAGCGTTTCAGTTAACGCGCCAATCACCACACCGTTAACCCCAGCGCGTTTGCTGGCGTGAACATCCTCGAGCATCGTTTCAACTTCAACACTCGAGTAAACACAATCGCCCGCCCGTGGGCGCACCAGCACGTTGACGGCAATGCTTTGCTTCACCGCCAAGGCAATCAAACCGTAACTGGGGGTGATGCCACCCTCAACAAACGAGGAGCACAGCTCGACGCGGTTCGCTCCAGATTTACTGGCGATTTGAACACCCAAAAGGCTATCGACGACAATCTCGAGTTTGGGAATTGGAGGCATGAAAGATTCTATCCGTGCCAGCTCGAGAAATATCAATCGGTGGGGAAAACCTCTTCGTGGTCTTCGGCGGTTGAGCTGTCGCCGTGAACGTCGCTGTCTACCAAGCGATTGAAATCCCGATCCGAGTAAACCTTTTGGGGCATATTGGATTCGTCGCTATAAGCACCGCCATCACGGTCAAGGTCATCGTCAATTCCTTCGGGAGATTCGTCTGCCTCGATCATCGTTTCATTCATCAGGTCGCTGTTCGGGTCTTGATCGGTTTCCAAATCTTCAATCGCGCCGTCACGCTCGGAGATCGATGCGCCGCGCTCGAGCGGAATTTGTTGCCCTGATTCTGCCGCCACCGTGTCGGTTGGCTTAAGGTCGGTTCGCTGCTGATTCATGGTTTCTCCTCGGTTTCTGAGAATTTCAAGATTGTCTGCCGCACCTCAAAATTGAAGCTCGAGTTTGCGATCAAATGCGACAGTTTAAAGTTTGCCTCAGGCGGCTGATGGCTGCCGAGGTTCAATCTGAGGACATGCTGAATCTTTGAAACCAGCGCTGGCTGATCTCAATGATGTTCGAGCTTATCAATTTTGCGTTTAAGTCTGTCCCGCAAAGCCCGCAAGACGCCGCAAGACACCCGATTGACCCGCGTGATAGGTTTCAAACCAGGTCATGAATTCAAAATAATCCTCGAGCGTGCCCTTGCCCATAGGGCTGGGCGAGGCAAAATCGGCATCCTCTAGGGCTTTCTCGAGTGCGGCTTGAGAAACCTCGAGCGCCTGCAGTAAATCATGGCTTGACATGATCTCAGCCGCCTGGGTTTTGCTGCCCCGAGCGTAGGCTTTTAGAATCTCGGTGTTTTTAACGCTCGGTTCAGCACCCAACGCCTCGAGCAAAATCTGTCTGGAATGCAGCACATGACCCAAAATCCAGTTAAAATGCACGCCGTCGTTGGCAGTCTGAACCAGGAAATCCTTGGCTTTCAACGATTCGGCATTGGTTTGAAACACACCCAAGTTGCGCTGAAGCACACTCGAGAAACGAACTTGAGTCTTGGTCATGGTTACATGATACGTTTTTTTGACTCATTCGAGAATGGGTCTGCCAACCATCTAAAGACTGGGTTTATCAACCAGCTAAAGACTGGGTTTATCAACCAGCTAATTTGAGAATGGGTCTGCCAACCACGTGGCATCCGCGTTGACTGGGGCTTCCAAAGACTTTAAAAACGCTTCCAGTTGCCCCATCTCGACCGGAGAGAGGTTTAAAGGCTTGATCTCTGATTGACCCGTCGGCGAAACTGGGGCGTTGCTGTAGTGCTTAAGAACTTGTTGCAAACTTTTAAATTGCCCTGCGTGCATGAAAGGCGCGTGCAAACTTGCCCCGCGCAAAGAAGGCGTTTTGAACGCCCCGTTCAAGTTTTTGACCTCGCTCGAGGCGTCATACGTGTCAGTGCTATTGGCAGTGCACTCGGCGGCGTTGGCATCGCTGTATTCGCTCAAGCAACCAAATTCGCTTGCCGCAAGCTTTTGCAAGCCGCTGCCACGTCCAAGATCAAGTTCTAAATCCTGGGCGGTTGGGACGCCCGTATTGTGAAATTGCTGATCGGTCAAAAGAGCACCGTTATGACACGACACGCAACCTGCTTTGCCAATAAACAGCCTCAGCCCTGCGACCTCAAAGTCGTTCAAGGTTGACGAGGTGTCTGGATCATTTTCGGGATGAAGTAGCGTTTCGACAAAAGTATCAAACCTCGAGCGACCAGGGTTGAGTTTGCGCTCATATGCCGCAATTGATTTGCCGATGTTGACAAAAGCTCGAGTTAGGGCGTTACGATCCACTGGGTACATCGATTGCCAAGCAGTGTTGGCTTTGGGGTTCTCGACTGGACCTGCATGGGCTGGAAAGCGTGTAGTATCGTTCATGTCTGGCATTTGACCGAACAGGGCTTCAAATTCGGCTTTGTAATTGTTAAAAATAACCCGCACGTATTGGCTTCGATCACCACCATGCTCATTGGCATTCTCGAGCGGTCCTAGGGCTTGCGACCATTGGCTGTCGGCGCGACCATCCCAGAAATACCATTTGTAAAAGCCTGCACCGACAATGCTGGGGGCTTTACGGTCTGTCATGCCAACACCCTCAGAGCGGGCTTGATCGTCGGCAAAATACTTCTCGCTGCTGTGACAGGTGACGCAAGCCACGCTGCCATCGCGGCTGAGTCGTTTATCAAAAAATAATTTTTGACCCAATTCGGCGGCGTGCTGGTTGTCGGCAACAAAGTTAGAAGGGTCTTTGGGCATTGCACCCAATTTATTCAGCGACATTGAACCCAGCAGTTCGATTTCAGCTTTGTTCCAGACCGATTGCGACAAACTGCTCGAGAGCATTCCGAGCGTGGCAATAATTGTTAGTCCAATAATGATGTTCGTAAACTTCACAATAGGATTTTATCAGGTAAAAACTGGTATCAATGGCAAAAGCGAACCTCCAGGAAACCAAACTCGAGTGTATTACTGTTGCTGGATTCAACTTCAGTAAGCTTTACGAATCTCAAAAAAATGTATTAAAGCTGTTAAACTCGAGTTTGTGAAGATGCTCTTAAAAACTTGCAATCATAAAGATGAGCACATCTTAAAAAATCTTTACCCTTTGTACCTGCACGACCTTTCCAGGGCAACCGCAAAGTCGTAAATCAATGCACCAAACAATGATTCAACGCCTTGTCATTACAAGGGTGAAGACAAGCTTCACCCCTACCACACAGCATTTTTACATAGGGGCGCTGCTTGCGACCCAAGCCCGTTAGCGACCATGCCCGTAAGGTGCGTGTTTATGGTCAAGACAGGTGCTGCTGTAAGGGTCGCTTGCTGCGCTTTCCAGGAATCGAGAATTCTTACAAAACGCACGAAATTCGGACTTTGCGGTTGCCCTGCGACCCTTCAAGTTTTCACCGTGTTTTGCCAAACCACCACGGTGTCTTTGAGCTTTTAAACCCTGCCTAAAAAATCCCTGACGCTCGGCTCGAGTTTGTCCATCTCAATCAAAAACGCATCGTGCCCATGTACCGACTCGAGGTGCGCGTACTGACCATGTTGCACGGTATCGCCAATGTGTTTGACCTCGTGCGGCAAGTACAGACAATCGCTCGAGATGCCCACGCAGAGAACAGGCTGGGCGATACTTGCCAGTTGAGCATCGGTAAGATCAAAACGATCACGCGCCCTCGAGATGGTGAGGTACGAATTGGCATCGAAACGCTCGAGCAATTTTTCGCCCTGATGCTCGAGGTAGGTTTGCATGGCAAATTTGTTCGGGTCGAGCTTGCTGGCTCGCCGCGCCTGGGTCAGTTCAAACGATTCTGGGCTGCGATACGAAATCGTGGCAATCTCACGGGCGAGCGCCAAACCTTTGGGTTGCGCGGCGTAACGCCCGCCACGAAAATCTGGGTCGTTCTGAATCGCTTGCCTCGACAAGTGATACAGCGCCAGCGCCCAAGCGCTATGCCGTGCCGGAGCACCGATCACCACCCCAGCCCCGACCAAATCTGGGAAGGCGTGCAACCACTCGAGCACCTGCATTCCACCCATGCTGCCACCCACAACCACGCGCACACGAAGCACGCCCAGCACCTCGAGCAACGCCGCCTGAACGCGCACCATGTCGCCCACGGTAATTTCGGGAAAATCAGATAAGTAATCGCTGCTCGAGCTTGGATTTGGACTGGTCGGACCGGTTGTGCCGTAACAGCCGCCCAGCACATTGGCGCAAATCACAAAATCCGTGTTGGTGTCGAGCATTTTACCTTCACCGATCAACTCGGGCCACCAACCGCTTGCGCCGCCAACCACCGCCGACCCCGTCAAGGCATGACACACGACCACCGCGTTATCTCGAGCCTCGTTTAATGTGCCGTAAGTCGTGTACGCCACCCGAACGGGCGCAAGCGCACCACCCAACTCGAGGAAAAGCGGTTTTTTGGCGCTAAACACCGTGGCGTAACGCATCTCCCTGGCGACGGGGCGCGGTTCGGGGAACAAAACTCGAGCCTCGTAATCGCCCAGGGTTTCAACATGCAAATCGCGTTCGGGTTTTAACGTGGCGGTCATAGATTCTCGTTCTTGCGCGTGGTCAGAATCTGTTCGAGGTCGGCGGTCAGCAAGCGCTTCAAACTTGGGCTGACCGTCGCCGCAATCTCGAGTTGCAAGCGTTCGGCTTGCCGATGCCAGCTTTCAGAACCGTGCGCACACTCGAGCGTCTCGGTTCTGCGATTTCGGTTGCGCGGTAGAACCTGAAACGCCATTCCACCACAGACCGAACAGCCTCGTGTGGGATGCTCGAGCGTATTGGGTTGTTCTAGCGTTTGGGGCATCGTTTCTCCCGTGGGGAATGAATTGTAGGGGATGGTCTGAGACCATCCCC
>JANLWR010000543.1:0-2383 GCA_031364625.1 Deinococcales bacterium
CCAGGGGTCAAGCGCTCGACCACACGCTTATTTTTGGACCGCCTGGCTTGGGCAAGACCACGCTGGCGCATATTATTGCCGCAGAACTTGGCGTGAACATCAAAGTGACCTCTGGACCCGCCATCGAAAAACCTGGCGACCTCGCCGCCATTTTAACCAACTCGCTCGAGGAGGGCGATGTGCTGTTCATCGACGAAATCCACAGGCTCGGACGGGTCGCCGAGGAGCACTTGTACCCAGCGATGGAAGATTTCAAACTCGACATTGTGATTGGGCAAGGACCTGCGGCGCGAAGCATTCAACTGCCGATTCCAAGATTTACCCTGATCGGGGCGACCACCCGACCTGGCTTAATCACAGGACCAATGCGTTCGAGGTTTGGGATTATTGAACACCTGGCGTTTTACACCCCAGAAGAACTCGCCCAGAGCCTCGAGCGCGAAGCTTTAATTCGGGCGTACAGCATCGAACCAGACGCGGCACTCGAGATTGGGGCGCGGTCACGAGGCACAATGCGCATTGCCAAAAACCTTTTGAACCGCGTCCGAGATTATGCTCAAGTGTCCGGCGAAGAAATCATTTCCAAAGCCAGAGCCGAAGATGCGCTCGATAAAATGGGTTTAGACACGGTTGGACTGAACGAACGCGATGTCAAAATGCTCGAGGTGATGGTCACAAAATTTGCGGGCGGACCCGTTGGACTCGAGACTCTTGCCACCGCCATTTCTGAGGATTCGTTGACCATAGAAGACGTTTACGAACCTTATTTGATTCAACTTGGGTTTATCAAACGCACGTCCAGGGGGCGGATGGTGACGCCTCACGCTTACGTGCATTTGGGTTATGAACTGCCGCAAGATTTGCTGCTCGAATAACTTACTGCTTATTGATAATACTATGCTATATTGGTAGTATGACCTTGCGACTCAACCTCGGAAAGTATCTCGAGCAGCACAACATCAGCGCTTACCGCGTGGTGCAAGTCTCAAAACTTGCGCCAAACACGGTTTACGCATTGGCGCGAAAACCGACCAAACGAATCGATTTGGACACGGTCAGCGCGGTGCTGGCAGGTTTGGAAAGCATTACGGGTGAAAGCGTGCAATTGGGTGATCTGATTGAAAATACGGATGTACAACCTCGAATAAATCCTAAACACAAGGCTTTGCTGAAGTTTGCTAAACCACCACTCAAGTTTGAATCCATGCGTGGCATGAAATTAAGTGCAAAAGAAAATAAAGAATTCAACGATGCAATACGAGAAGCACGTGGTCACAGCGACGTAGATGAATTTGGATTGACTTCCCGTGAGCGCAGAATGCTTGAAATAATGGACAAAAGCAACAAATGAAACGTGACAACTCCCTTGATCCGGTATTGATCGACACCGATGTTCTCAGTTACATGCACAACGAATTTTCACTCGCCAACGCTTATCGCAACCTGTTGGTCAACCGCCAAGCATTCATATCATTGCAAACCATTGCCGAAATAAAACACGGTTCGATGTTAAAAAGCTGGGGAACAAAGCGATTGTTGCACCTCGAGAACTTTTTGTCACATTACACTTTACTCTTACCAAATATCGTAACCGCCACGATTTGGGCGCAATTGAGAACACAAGTTCGTAACGTTGGACGACACATCAAACCAGACGATGCCTGGATTGCCGCAACCGCCCTCGAGCATGATCTTGTGCTGGTCACGCATAACGTTAAAGATTTTGAAGCGGTGGAAGGTTTGCAAATCCTGAGTCTCAACATTAAAAAGTCAACTGAAGATTCTCGAGAAACATGATTAACTTTGTAAAACAGCTTCAAACCACGCTCGAGCCGCACCGCAATGAGGCTCGAGCCGTAACCATGAGCGCCTACATGCGCGATCAATTTCCGTTTCTGGGAATTCCATCACCAATGCGAAAACAGCTTACAAAAGAGGTTTTCCTCGAAACTGGCATCCTGAAAAAACCTTTTGACGAAAATCCGGTGCTCGAGCTTTGGGCATTGCCCGAACGCGAGTATCAGTATGCGGCTTGTGAATATTTAGAGCGATTCCGCAAGAAACTCGAGTTGCCGCATCTTCATTTGCTCGAGCGTTTAATTTTAACCAAAAGCTGGTGGGACACTGTTGATTCTTTGGTTCATAACGTGGGTGCAATCAGTTTAAAATTTCCTGAATCAACCCCAATTCTCGAGCGTTGGTCACAAACTAAAAATTTTTGGTTGCGTCGTGCCGCAATTTTGCATCAACTTGGGTTGAAGACAAAAACTGACGAATCACGCCTGTTCAAATTCATTCTCGAGAATGCCCACGACACGGAATTTTTTATTCGCAAAGCCATCGGTTGGGCATTGCGCGAATACTCTTATGTCAAGCCCGAAGC
>JANLWR010000107.1:0-2419 GCA_031364625.1 Deinococcales bacterium
GGTTTTAATCTCGAATTTGGGTTTGTTCGATGCCGAAAATTTGGTGCGGGCGTTCTCGCATTATTTTTGGTTGGTCAACTTGGCGGAGGAACGCCACCGCGTGCGGCGGCACGGTTTGTTCGAGCCTGGTATTGACCCGCGCACGAATGAACCTCGCAAGCAAAGTTTGCGCGATACGGTACGTCAACTCAAAACCAGGGGCTTGAATGCCAACGATATTCTGAGCTTGATTGCCAAGCTCGAGCTTGGTTTGACCTTTACCGCGCACCCAACGGAAATGCGGCGGCGAACAGTTCGTGCGCATTTGGATGCGATCAGCACCGATTTGAACGACCTCGAGCGAGAAGATTTACGCGAGGTGGTGCTCGACCGAATCTCGGCTCGGGTCGAGGCGCTCTGGAGCACCCTGGAATTGCACTCGAGAAATCCAACAGTGCGTGACGAGGTGCAGGGCGGTTTGGCGTATTTGGGCAATATTGCAACTGCACTGCCAGCCCTCGAGTTTGATTTGCGCGAGGCGCTCGAAGCCGAATTTGGTGTTGGTGTACTGGGCAAACGCAACAACCTGAGTTTGCCGTTCAAATTGTATTCCTGGATTGGTGGCGACCGTGACGGCAACCCGAACGTCACACCGCAAGTCACCCGCGAAACCCTGGCGTACCACGCCGCTCGAGCCACAGACGATCTGCGGACTGGTTTGAAAACACTTTTTGCCCAGGCGTCTGGACACCGTGCTCGAGTGACCATCGGGCGCGACCTGAGCGCCAACGACGAACCGTGGCGCAGCGAGATTGAAACACTCCACGACAGCCTGGGAGAGCATCCAAAACCCAAAGCCGTACCCGTCCTCGAGCGGGTCGTAAATTCGCTCGAAGCCACCGGTTTAAACCGCACGGCACGGGTTTTTGCCCGTCCGGTGCTGGCTCGAGCCAAAACCTTCGGCACGCACTTGGTCAGTTTGGACATTCGAGAATTCTCTGGAAATTTAGAGCTTGCGGTGCAAGAATTACTGAAGGTTGGCGGCGTTCACGGCGCGTATTCGAGCCTGACCGAAATTGAGCGCGTGGCGTTGCTCGAGCGAGAACTGGCGACAGACCGACCGCTCTTGCCCGTTGGAGCGGTTCGATCAATCAACATTGCCCTGGCGCTCGAGCCAATCGAGGCGGTACGTGACGCCATGCGCGAAAGTGGCGAGCAGGCATTTGGGCGTTACGTGATTTCCCACGCCGAAAGCGTTTCCGACATTCTCGAGGTGCTGATTTTAGCCAGAGAAGCTGGTCTAAACAACGTCGATGTCTCTCCGCTTTTTGAAACCCCAGACGACCTCGAGAATGCCCCGCAGATCGTGACGCAATTGATGGCAAGCAGCGTTTACCGTGCCAAACTGGGAACTCGAGCGCAAGAGATCATGCTCGGCTATTCGGATTCCAACAAAGAGGCGGGCTTTCTGGCAGCAAACTGGGCGTTGTACCGCGCCCAGGAAGAACTGACCAAAGTCCTTGAGGCTGCTGGCGTTGAGCACACCTTCTTTCACGGTCGAGGCACAAGCATTGGACGCGGCGGCGGACCCGCCGCTCGAGGCATTTTGGCGCAGCCCGAAGGCACAATCGGGCGCGGCTTACGCATCACCGAACAGGGCGAGGCGCTGTCTGAGCGTTACGCCAACCCTGCCATTGCCAAACGCAACCTCGAGCAACTGCTTCATGCGCTTTTGTTAAAGGCGTCCGAAGAGCACAAGGTTTACCCAGAACACTACCGTACAGCCCTTCAGAGCGCCGCCAACGCCTCGAGCGAGGCGTACTCGAGTTTGGTGACATCAAAAGATTTCCTGACATTTTTTGAGGCTGCCACGCCGATCAACGAAATTGCGGGCTTGAAAATTGCCTCGCGCCCCGTTCGTCGCCCTGGCAAAGCCACCTTGGAGAATCTTCGCGCCATTCCGTGGGTGATGGCGTGGACGCAAACTCGAGCCAACATTCCAGGCTGGTACGGTTTGGGCGCCGGACTCGCCACCATCGAACAGTTGCAACCAGGGCTGGCACAGGAAATGTACCGCGAATGGGGATTTTTTCGCAGCCTTCTCGACAACGCCCAGATGAGCCTCGCCAAAACCGACATGGGGATTTTTGCGCGTTACTCGAGCCTTGGTAAGGATCAAAAGACCTTTGAAAGCATCAAACTCGAGTTTGAACGCACCGTGCAACTGGTTAAAAACGCCATCGGCACAGACATTCTCGAGCGCGAACTGCGTTTAAAACGCAGCATCGAATTGCGCAACCCATATGTTGACCCAGTTCATCACGTGCAAGTTGAACTTCTCAAGCGTTACCGCGCCCTGCCCAGCGATCACCCCGACCGCGCCAATCTCGAGCGGGCTTTTGTGTTTCCGGAAAAATGAGGATCTCATGCCAAATACCAA
>JANLWR010000150.1:0-1831 GCA_031364625.1 Deinococcales bacterium
CACTGGTGACTGAGACGATGCGAACCTACTGGACGCCGTGGTTGGGCGCTAAAATGGCGGTGCTCGAGTCAAAGAAATTGGAGATGCGAGCGGCAGGTCAAGAGATCACACTTTTGTCGCTCTGATCGATGCAATCACGCAAAATTGAAGACCAATGTACCGAACAATGTCTTGAGTTTGCCCGTTGCAAGGGTGAACACAAGGTTCACCCCTACGTCACACGTTTTTGTCGTAGGGGCGCTGCTTCTTGACCATAAAATGCACATGGCGGGCATGGTCGCTTGCTGCGCCCGCCAGAATATGGGTGTTTCTGTAAAATGCGTAATATTCGGACTTTGTGGTTGCTGTATTCTAGTCAAGCCTCTACTCAAAAATCACACTCGAGGGAGTAACATAAATCATGCAAAATCAAGAGCAGTATTTTCTGCGACTTTCCGCAAACGACAATGTACTGGTGGTGGTGAAAGCCATTCTCGAGGGGCAAGAACTCGAGCTTGAAGGTGTGAAAATCACAGCCAAGAAAACCATTCCGTTTGGTCATAAAGTTGCGGCTCGAGCGTTAACGGCTGGCGAGAAAATCGTGAAGTTTGGAATGCCGATAGGCTCGACCACGACCCCTATTTTGGCGGGTGAGCATGTTCACACGCACAATTTGCAAAGCGATTACATTCCCAGTTTTGGTCGTCCAGGAGAGGGAGGACATTGATGCAAGCTTACTTACGCTCCGACGGGCGCAAAGGCATTCGCAATGTCATTACGGTGGTGTACTTGGTCGAGTGCGCCCATCATGTCGCCAAGCAAATCGCCGCGCCTTTTGAAGACCACGATGTGCATGTGATCGGTTTTAGCGGTTGCTACCCGAACACCTACGCGCTCGAGATGATGGAATCGCTTTGCACGCACCCGAACGTTGGCGCGGTGCTGCTGGTCAGTTTGGGTTGTGAGAGTTTTAACCGCAATCAACTTGCCGAAACGGTGCGCTCGAGTGGTCGCCCTGTGGATGTGCTGGTGATTCAACAAACGGGCGGCACGCGCAAAACCTTTGAGGCTGGGCGCGAATGGATTCGCAACACTTTGGTTGATCTCGAGCGTGTGCCACGGGTGACAATGGGAATGCACGAATTGATTGTCGGTACGGTCTGCGGCGGTTCGGACGGCACGAGCGGCATCAGCGCAAATCCGGCGGTGGGCAATGCCTTTGACCGTCTGGTCAATCTGGGCGCGACCACGATTTTTGAGGAAACCGGCGAGTTGATCGGCTGCGAGCAAGACATGGTGCGCCGCGCCATCACGTTTGAGCTTGGGCAAGAAATTCTGGCGTGTATGGAAAAAACCGCGAATTATTACAACATCCTCGGACATGGCAGTTTTGCCGTGGGCAACGCCGAGGGTGGACTGACGACGCTTGAGGAAAAATCTCTGGGCGCGTATGCCAAGGCGGGACACGGAGCATTGCACGGCATCATCAAACCTGGGAACGTGCCGCCAAACCCTGGCTTGTACCTGCTCGATGTGATTCCCGACGGCGAGGTGCGGTTTGGTTTTCCGAACATCAACGACACCGCAGAAATTGGCGAGTTGATCGCCTGCGGTTCGCACGTGATTTTGTTTACCACAGGGCGCGGCAGCGTGGTCGGCAGTGCGATCAGTCCCGTGATTAAAATCTGTGGCAACCCAGAAACCTACCACCGCATGAGTGACGACATGGACGTGAACGCGGGCAGGATTCTCGAGGGGCAAGGCACGATTGATGAGGTTGGACTCGAGATTGTGGAGCGAATCAGGCGCACTTGTGATGGTGAAAAAACCGCCTCTGAAAGTTTGGGACACC
>JANLWR010000608.1:0-15746 GCA_031364625.1 Deinococcales bacterium
CTCGAGGATGTTGATAATCACTCAGTTAGGCTACAGCACAGCTATCTTGGTGCGTTTGCCCTAATATTGTATCAATTGTGTCTCTCGAGCTTTAAAAACTCGAGTTTTTTTGGTTTGTGCTATAATCTGACCAGTGCTGACCAGAAAAAGGAGTGCAACCATGTCCCACGATTCCACTTGGCAACTTCAAGAAGCCAAATCCAGATTTTCTGAAGTCGTAGAACTTGCTGAACACCAACCGCAAGTTGTCACCAAGCATGGAAGACCTGCTGTGGCAATCATCAATTTCGAGGATTACCAGAAATGGCAAGCCAGCAGAACCACACTTTTTGAAGCCTTAATGCCCCCAAATGGTGGAATTCTGACTGACGAAGAGGCAGATACTATATTTAAACGTGATCGTGATAATCGCCTGCGGGAAATTGATTTCGGGTGAAATTTTTACTTGATACCAATATTGTTTCTGAAAGCTCAAAAAAGCAACCCGATGCAAATTTGGGAAAATGGTACAAAAAAATTTCAGTAGATGAAAGCCGAATCTCGAGCGTCAGCATTGGCGAAATACGACGCGGTATTGTTGCGCTTGACGCAGGTAAGCGTAAAACTGAACTCGAGCTTTGGTATGAACATCTTCGACCTTCGTTTGACAATCGAATTATTGCGCCTGATGCCGTAATTTTTAATTGTTGGGCACAAGAAATGGAAAGACTCAAACGCATTGGACGCACGCCTCAAATTTTGGATGCTTTAATTGCCGCAACAGCCTTAACGCATAATCTTGTGATGGTGACGCGCAACGTCGAAGACTTCAGCATTTTCAACCTCGAGATTATCAACCCGTTCGAGCCGTCCTGAACTGTTCTGTAATCTCAAAGGTAAACTAACTCCGATGAACACTGTCACCCTTTCCGCTCGAGGCACTGAACGCCAAAAATCTGGACACCCGTGGATTTACCGTTCCGACGTGAGCGCTGCGCCCGAACAACCTGGGTTGTACGCGGTGAAAAGTGCGGCTGGCAAACATTTGGGTTGGGCGGCAGTCAACAAAAAATCCGAGATTACCGTCCGAATGCTGACGCGTTTTGAACAGGTCGCGGACGAGGCACTGCTCTTAAAACGACTCTCGGGCGCAATTGATGCCCGAGTTCAAATGGCTATTGATGCAGATTCGTACCGTGTGGTGCATTCGGATGCGGATGGACTGCCTGGGTTAACGATTGACAAGTACGCGGATATTCTGGTGGTGCAAAACAATTGCGCGGCGCTCGAGCCTTTTTTGGATGCGCTCTTGGAGGTTTTAATTGCACGGTTTAAACCTGTGGGTGTGCTGGCGCGGTTTGATTCAAAAACAAGGTTGCTCGAGGGGTTGGAACAGAATGTTTTTGAGGCGTTTGGCAGCGTGCCAGAGTCGGTCATTGCGAGGGAAGGAAATGTCAAATTTCTGGTTGATCCGTGGCGCGGGCAGAAAACGGGCGCGTTTCTCGATCAACGCGACAACCGCATCGCGCTCGAGAGTTACGCCAAAGGGAGGGCGCTCGATGTGTTCAGTTATCACGCCAGTTTCGGGCTTCATCTTGCAAAAGTCTGCGAGTCTGTCGAATGCGTGGATTCCAGCGCGGCGGCACTCGAGCGCGGGGCTGAAAATGCCAAGCTGAATAAACTCGAGAACATGATTTTCACGAATGCGAACGCCTTTGAGTTCTTGCGGGAACGCGAACAATCGGGCGCGAAATTTCAGACCATCAGCCTCGACCCGCCGGCGCTCGCCAAAGCCAGACGCGATTTGGACAGCGCGTACCGGGCGTACAAAGAAATCAATCTTCGCGCTTTGAAACTGCTCGAGCCTGGAGGCATTCTCGGCACGGCAAGTTGCAGTTTTCATGTTTCCGAAAGCGACTTTTATCTCATGCTGACCGATGCCGTCAAAGATTCGGGACGCAGTGTACGCGTGCTCGAGCGGCGCGGGCAAAGTGCGGATCATCCCGAACTGCTGCTCTTGCCCGAATCTCGCTACTTAAAATACGCGATTCTCGAGGTGATGCAATGATCGAGCTTTCTAAAGACCCGCGCTCGAGTTTTTCGCACGTTATTACGGTGGTTCAGGCTGACCTTGACGAACTCGGGCATGTCAATAACGCCGTGTATTTAAGATTCATGGAGGACACGGCTCGAGCGCATTCGCTGCATATCGGCATGGGGCTGCCCGTGATGCAATCGCACGGGGTTGTGCCGGTCGCCCGAAAGCACATCATCACCTATCACCGTCCGGCTTTGCTAAACGATCAACTCGAGATTTCCACGTACACCAACAACAAGGGCGTGCGGGCGTACAGGCGTTACGAGATTCGTTTTTTGGATGGTCGTTTGGCGGTCGAAGCCGACACCGAATGGGTTTGGGTTGACCCGATTCGGATGCGTCCGAAAAACCCGCCAAATGCTGTGCTCGAGGCGTTCGGGTTATTGTAATTGTATTGTGGGAAATGGTCTGCAGGGGATGGTCTGTAGGGGATGGTCTCAGACCATCCCCTAAGCGGGAGGGAATGATGATTTTTTCGGCAAAACAACGCATTCTTTTTGACGGTGACAGCATCACAGACGCAGGACGTGACCGCAACGATTTTCACTCCTATGGTTACGGTTATGTGGCACTGGTGATTGAGCATTTACAAGCCAACCACGCAAATCTCGAGTTGCAATTTTTGAATCGTGGCGTCGGCGGTGACACGACCCGCAACATGCTGATGCGTTTTGATCGTGACATTGCGGCGCACGAGCCAGATTGGGTTTCGGTGGCGATTGGCGTGAACGATGTTTGGCGGTTTTTTGATCCAGAACCGAACGATGCCGTGTTGCTCGACGAATTTGAAGCCAATTACCGCAAGTTGCTCGAGCCTCTGCACCAAAAAGCGGGTTTGATTTTGGTATCTCCGTTTTTGATCGAACCAAACCGCAATGACCCATTTCGTGCCAGGGTGGATCAGTATTCCGCAGTTGTCAAGCGTTTGGCGCTCGAGTTTGGGGCGCTGTTCGTGCCATTTCAGGAGGCATTTGATGCCAGTTCGCTCGAGCCGTCTGCTTTTAGCGATGACCGTGTGCATCCAAATGAAACTGGAAGCCAGTTGATGGCGGCGACGTTTTTGCGTGCGATTGGCGCTTAAATTTTGTTCTCGAGTTGAAACAACATTATTCAACCGCTACGCTCGAGCCATGAAAATCTCGAGCTTCGGGTCGGTGGCTTTTGGCGCTAGCACACTTGTTTTTGGATTGTTGATGGTTTCTCGAGGAACGGTGAGCGCCCAATCAAACCCGCCCAGTTTTACGGTCGTGAACAACGATGCGGCGCTGGATGCGGGTCGCCCCAGTTTGGTGATGACCAAGAAAAACGTTTTGATGGTTGCCTTTATCGAAAACACGAATGGTGTTTACAACGCGTTCGTCAAGCGTTGGAATGGCAAAACTTGGGAGCGCCTGGGAACGTCGCTGAATGTCGATAAAAACTTTAATTCTTTTGATGTCACTTTAAAACTTGATCACAACGATTCGCCCGTGGTGGCTTGGACGGAACGCAGCAACATCAACAAGGGAAAAGCCAGCGGTCCTGGCAAAATTTACGTGGCGCGTTGGACGGGAAAAAGCTGGCAGCAGTTTGGGATAAGTCCGAGTAAATCCAAAAATTCTGCGCCAGACAATCCAATTCTAGCCATTGATGCTCAAAACCATCCGTTGTTGGGTTTTAGCGAAGTATCCCCCGATGGCAACGTGGACGATTTTATGGTCAAACGCTGGGACGGCAAACAGTGGCAAGTCATCGACAAGGGTTCGCTGAGTGCCGACATGAGCGACTCGAGCCGCTCGAGGGACATTGGTGTGACCAAATCGGGCACGGCGATTCTGGCGTACTCTCGAGCCTATTTTGTGCCTGGGGTTGGGCGCACGGATTTTAATGTTTTTGCGGGTACTTGGACGGGCAAATCTTGGAATGCCTTGGGCGGGAAATCCTTAAATCTCGATAACAACCATTACGCGGGCATGATTGCCATGCAGCTTAACGCCGAGGATCAACCCATTATTGCCTGGGCGGAGGCGAACAAGGGTTTTGATGTCAGTGTCAAGCGTTGGAACGGCAAGTCCTGGCAGCCTTTTGGCAACACGGTCAATGGTGAGACGGGCGCGGCAAGCAATCCGAAAATGGCGCTCAATGCGGGCGGCAATCCAACGGTGGCTTGGATCGAAAGCACGATGGTCGATAACGTGCTGGTACGCTCTTGGAACGGTCAGGCGTGGCTCGAGGTCGGTCAAAACATCAAAATCAATCTCAAGAACAACGCCGATTCGTGCAGCATCGTGCTGGATTCGACCGGCAATCCGGTCATTGCCTGGCGCGAAGGTCTGAAAAAATCGCATCAGGTTTTGATCAGGCGTTTCGACGGTCAAGCCTGGGTGTCACTTCAGGAGTAAATCCACTTGGGTCAGGGTTCTCGAATCTTTGGGCATTTTCACGCATAATATAAGCCATGCTTCGCCTACTCGGCACACCGCGCTTTGAAGGCACACAAACCAGCGAACTCTCGCTCGAGCGACCACTGTGGTTGGTGGCGTTCCTGGCGGCTCGAGAAACTTGGGTATCGCGGGAAGAGCTGGTGTTGTTGTTCTGGTCAGAAGCCGACGAGGCTTCTGGGCGGCAGAGTTTACGGCAATTGCTGTACCGCGCCAGGGGTTTGGTGTTCGGTCATCACCTCGAGACTGAAACGCTGCGGGTGCGGTACAACGGCATCAGCGACATTGCGCTGTTCAAAAAAGCTTTGCATGTTCAGGATTGGGTGGCGGCGCTCGAATTGTACACGGCTGAGTTCTTACTGAACATCAATCCTGTGGGTTCGCTCGAGTTTGAATCTTGGCTCGAGTTTGAACGCGAGGAATTGCAGTCAGGTTGGCGCAACGCGGTTTTGCAACGCGCGGCTCAACTCGAGGGACTGAGCGAATTTGTGGCGGGTTTTCAATGCTTGGACACGGCTTTAAAACACGATCCTTTAAACGATGAATTCTTACGGGCGATGCTGAAATTGGCGAGGAACGCCAAGCTCGAGCAGGTCGGTTTGAGCATTTTTGAACGCTTCGGGCGCGAGTTCAAACATGCTTTGGAGCTTGAACTGCCAGAAGACATTCGTGATTTGGCAAGCCATTTGCGCACGGGTTTGAGCACGCCAGCAATGCCTGAAAATACTGTGGGGCGCGAAATCAAGACGCTGTTAAGCCAAAATAACCTGCCAATCAACATGACGGCTTTTGTCGGACGGCAAAACGAGTTGCTCGAGGTGCGAAAGCGTGTGTTTGATCCAGAATGTCGTCTGCTGACCCTGGTTGGCGCGGGTGGGATTGGCAAAACCCGTTTGGCGCTCGAGGTCGCACGGCAATCGGAAGACGAATTTCGAGATGGCGTGATTTTCGTGTCCTTGGCATCACTCGAGAATCCCGCGCTGCTTGAAGCCACGATTCTCGAGGCGCTGGGTTTGAAAATTTCGGGCGACAAGGCGCGACAACAATTGACTGAAAGCCTGCGGGACAAGCATTTGCTGTTGGTACTCGACAATTTCGAGCATCTTCTCGAAGTCAGCAATGTGGTCAGTATCATCCTCGAGCACGCCCTGGGTGTTCGGGTTTTCGCCACCAGCCGCGAGGCGTTGGGTTTGCGCAGCGAATGGGTAATCGAACTCGAGGGGCTGCCCAACCCAGACCATTTCAGTGCGCTCGAATCTCAAGATGCCGCAAACCTTTTCAGCACCAGCGCCCGCCGCGTCAACAGCAGTTTTAAACTCGAGCTTGGCGACCTGCCAGATTTTTCAAGAATCTGCAAAGCCGTGGCGGGAATGCCGCTCGGACTGGAGATCGCCTCGAGTTGGACACGCGTTCTATCACTTGGCGAAATTGCCGAGGAACTCGAGCACGATCCCGATTCGCTCGAGATTTCCTCACGCGACCTGCCACTGCGGCAACGCAGCCTGCGGGCGGTGTTTGAGCATTCCTGGAACTTGCTGCGCCCCGTTGAGCAAGCCATTCTGGCGCGGTTGTCGGTCTTCAGGGGCGGCTTTGACCGCGATGCCGCCCTGGAAATTGCTGGGGCGCGACTGCCGAGCTTGCTGGCGTTGGTGCAAAAATCGTTGGTGCAAAAAAATCCCGAAAAACGCTTTGAACTGCACAGCATCGTGCGGCAATATTCCAATCGAAAACTCGAAGTTGCTGACCGTCAAAGCACCCTGGCAAAGCACAGCCAGTATTACCTTCAAAACCTCGAGCAAGCAGGGCGCGGTCTGATCGGATCACAAATGCAACACATGCTTGAAGCCATCAACCTCGAGCATGACAACTTTCGTGCCGCACTCGAGTTTGGCTTGCAATTTGACCCGCTAAACGGCGCAAAAATGTGTCACAACCTCGAATCCTTCTGGTACGTGCGCGGTCATCACGCGGAGGGTTTAACCTGGGCAAAACGTTACCTCGAGCATCCAGAATTGCAGCAACCTGACGCCAGACGCGTGCAAATTCTGTTTTGCGCCTCGAGCCTCAGCAAAGAACTTGGCTATTACCAAGACGCTCGAGCCTGGAGTTTGGAACGCCTTGCGCTCTGTCAACAACTGGGTGACGCGGCGGGTCAAGCCAAAACCGAACGTTTTCTGGGTGTGCTGGCAAGGGAGCAAGGACACCTGCCCGAAGCCCGCGAGCGCCTGGAACGCGCCGTGGCGCAAAGCCAAGACCTGAATGCGCCAATGGAACACTCGATTGCTCACAATGACCTTGGCATCGTTTACGCCTACCAGGATGAACCTTTAAAAGCCCAAGATTGCTTTCAGAAAAGCCTGTCCATCAAACGCGAACTGGGAGACCAACAAGGCATCGCCTACGCCCTGGGCAACCTTGCCCAGATCGCTTTTATGCTCGGTAACGCCGAGCACGCCCATCATATTGAACTCGAGAGTCTGGCGTTAAAACGCGAACTTGGCGACCTGCAAGGCATCGCCAACTCGCTCGCCAACCTGGGTCAAAACGCCCTGAACGACAACGATTACGACCAAGCCCGAAGTTATTTCGATGAAAGCCTGAGCATTTTGCGCAGCCTCGGCAGGCGCTTTTCGATAGGCGAGTTGTTCCAAAGTTACGTCGAACTGGCACGGCGCGAAGGGCAATTTGAACGCAGCCTGCGTTTGATCGGCGCAATTCGCAACCTGCACCGCAACATTGGGGCGCAAACCAGAACCGAAAACCAAGAAAAGCACGAACGCATTTTGAATGAAGCTCGAGCACAGCTTGGCAATAGCAAGCTCGAGCAAGTGTTAAGTGAAGGCGAAAATGCCAACCTGGACACCATGATCGCTTACGCCCTGCGCGAACCCGAAATCAAACAACGCCGCTCGAGCGACGTGCGGGAAGGTGTGCCGCTGATTGGTTGATCTGGGTATTTTAAACTTTAAAACATGATGAAACGTGTCCTGACTCGAGCCAGTACCCCGAGTTTCTATTTGTAGAAGTAAAACGACTTGCGACCAGCAAAGCACTGGACGAAAAACGGCAACAAACAGGGAAACAATTTTTGTCAGAGGCACGAAAGAATCTCGAGATTGAGAATTTCTTGGACGCCGTGACCGAAGAATCTGAAATTCTGAGAAACCGTAAACCCTAAGTAACACACGTCAAACTCGAGCTTTACAGCACTTTGCACAATGTTTGACGCGAAGCGATTCCGCCCGAAGGTGCGTCTTGGAATCAAGAAGCGGCGAACATTGGCGACCAAAGGGAGTAGCAACAGACAGCGCCTTGCATAGAAGTGAGAGCAAGAATTGCATCAACGGATATGCAAGGCGCTGTAGATGGGTAAACAAGTTTAGATTTTAATCGTTGGCACTGGCAGGTGTTAAATCCCAGGCGTGGACTCGCGCCCCAGCGCTCGAGAAGGCGTGGGCGACGGCGCGTCCAAAGCCGTGCGCGGCTCCGGTCACGATCACGGTTTTGTGCTGAAAGTGGGGCGTCACGCTCAGAGCCAGCCCTGCTCGAGAAGCGCTCGGGTTTCGCTGATCGCAACCTCCCAGAGTGCCAGCATGTCCGTGTCGGGACGTTCGTACAGACCGCCGTAATTGCCGTCACCCAGGTATTCACGTAATTTGGCAGGGTCCAGAAGTCGCAGCTTTGAGAAATCCGCCATCGGTTTTTGGTTTGTCGGAGGCGCGACGCTCAAACGCGTCCAGGGAAAGTTCTCCATCCAGGAGGCGTGAGAGGCGACCGGATCAATCTCTTGGACTTTGTGCCAAGTTGCGGGCGCATTCCACCAGTTGTGAAACAAAACTTGTATGCCTAGGTGATCTGCCATCCATTCGCCGACAAAACCCTGGGCGGGCGAGTTGCCGCCGTGTCCGTTAAGAATCAAAATACGTTTAAAACCCTGCTCGAGCAAACCGTCCAGAATGTCGCGCATCACATGCAAATAGCTTTCGACCCGCAGGCTGATGCTGCCAGGGTACGCCCGAAAGTACGGTGTGATGCCGTAAGCCAGCACTGGAAAAACCGGAACGCCAAGCGGTTCGGCACTTTCGAGTGCCAGCCGTTCGGAGAGGATGCTGTCCACACTGAGGCTGAGGTAAGCGTGTTGTTCGGTGCTGCCCAGCGGCAAAACGCAACGGTCATCGTGTTTGAGGAAGCTCTCGACTTGCATCCAGTTCATCTCGGAAATTTTCATGGCATTCTCCTTCTCGAGCAAGATTTAAGGCTTGACCAGTTCAGACTGAGGCTCACACAAGTTTTTAACAATCGGCAACAAATCATGTTCGGTCCAAGGCTGAGACAATAAATTCTGAACCATTCGCAACGATCCCATTACAACCGCATTTTAACCGTTCAATGGCGGTCTGGTCTTCGACGAAAAGCCAAGGTAGCCCAACTCACCTCGATTTGTTGTAGGCTGCCCTGTCGTTTGCGCGGTTTCGTGCCAACGTTGCGGGCTGCATCAGGGCGGCTGTCCGTCCTGACATACAACACGTCAGGTTTCCCCCTCATCACGAAACCCGAAACTCGCCTTGAATTGAGTTGTCGCGGTATAAGGCTTGAAACATGACATTTATGCAGTTCAAACTCGATTCATCTTTGATGCGAGCCATCATTGACAGCGGTTACACCACCCCGACCGAAATTCAGGAAAAAGCCATTCCAGCCGCGCTCGAGGGTCGGGATTTGCTGGCGTGCGCCATGACCGGAAGCGGCAAAACCGCCGCTTTTGTGCTGCCAGTCTTGCAACGCATTTTGCACCTGCCCAGACGCGTGACCCGGGCATTGGTGCTCGTGCCAACCCGAGAATTGGCGGCGCAAGTCCAAACCCAATTCGAGCAACTCGGTAAACACACGGGCATTCGCAGCACCGCGATTTTTGGCGGGGTGTCGATGCAAGCCCAAACCAGGGCGTTTGAAAACGGCACGGAAGTGATTGTTGCCACCCCAGGGCGCTTGCTGGATCATTTTAAAAGCCGTTACGCCAAACTCGAGCATCTCGAGGTGCTGGTGATGGATGAGGCAGACCGAATGCTCGATATGGGGTTTTTGCCCGACATCAAACGGGTATTGAAGCACATCCCGAAGCCAGATCAAACCCTGTTTTTCTCGGCGACCATGCCAACTTTAATTAACCAACTGGCAAAAGACTTGTTGAATAAACCCGTGACCATCAATACCGAGCGCCAAGCCATGCCCGCCAGTGGCATCACGCAGTGGGTTTACCCCGTGCCGCAAGATTTAAAATCGGGTTTGCTCTTAAAATTGCTCGAGGAAATCGGCAGCGTGATCGTCTTTACCCGCACCAAACACCGCGCCAACCGCTTGGCAAAATTTTTGGTTGGACACGGTGTCAACGCCGAACGCATCCACGGTGACCGCTCGCAGGGGCAACGCACCGAAGCCCTGGCAGGTTTTAAATCCGGTAAATACCGTGTGCTGGTCGCCACCGACATTGCCGCCAGGGGCATCGACATTGCCGCCCTCGAGCATGTGATTAATTTTGATGTGCCAAATGTTCCAGAAGATTATATTCACCGCGTCGGACGCACCGCCAGGGCAGAACGCACCGGTGAGGCGTTGACGTTTGTCTCGCCAGAAGAAGAATCGGATTTGCGCGATATCGAAAAAGCGATTTCGGCAAAAATCCCTAAAGCCAAAGTCAACGGGTTTGACTACAGCCAAACCATTCCCAAAGAAATCCAACAACCCGCACCAAAACGCGGCGCGAACGAGCACCGCGCACCGATCAAACGTGAACAAACCCAAGCCAAAGGCATCACCAGTCCAAACCAAGCCAAGAAATTACAACCCAATCAAACTCGAGCCTCAACCGGTTTCCGAGGGCGTTCAACTCGAGGTGGGAATTCTGGGAAGTAGGGGCAGCAATGCGCCCTACAGGTTTTTGCGCCACTCGAGCGTCGCGGGACTGCGCTGAAACCCAAGTTTTTCGTTGAGTCGCAAAATAGCGGTGTTGCTGCTGGCGTTGTAACTGGTGATGCCCTGGCTACCCTGCGCCAATGCCACGCGAATACCCTCGAGTTTTAAAGCCAGTGCCAAACCAAGCCCGCGAAATTCGCGGCGCACCCCAGTTAAACCGTTGTGAAGCACGCTCGAGTGGCTGTCGCGGGCAAGAATGTTCAAACCAATCAATTCGTTGTCTTTTACGGCAAACGTCACACCATCAGGGAAGCTCGAGGGGCTGTCGTACTGGTTGGCGCTGAACTCCTCGAAACTGGTCGCCACAAAATGCTCATCGGCTCGGGGGGCGTCTCGCTCGAGGGTGATGTAAAGATCATAAAATTGCTGCGCCGTGTCCCAACCGTCACGCAGTTGCGTCAAAGACCGCAAATGAATGCCCTGCTCGAGCAGTCGATTCCAGTTTGGGTCAAATTGGTCTGGGTCAAAACCGTGCAGTGGCAACCACTGTTGATAGCCGCGAAACGATTCGACATAACCGTGATGCCCCAAGAATTGGTTGATGCCAGTGTCACTTTCACTGGTGTAGAGCATGACCGTGTCGCCGCCGCGTTCACGCAGCAAAGTCTCGAGTTCTCCGAGTAATACTCCGCCGATACCGCGCCGCCGCATGTCCTGCCGCACCGCCAGACGCACCTCACCCCTCGAGAACCAGGGTGCGGGGCGCTGGGTGGCTTCGATCACCCCGACCATGTTGTGGCTGGCATCCAGGGCAACCAGGCGCACAAAACCCAAACTCGAGTCTCGGTGCTGGTCACGTACCATTAGGTCTTCAACGCTGGTTTGAGAACCGAATAAAGCGTTCTCGAGCCAAGCCAGCCGCTCGTAATCCCAGTCTTGAAATTCAAACTCGCGGATACTCAGCACGAAAACAGTTTAGCGTGAAGTCTTCAAGAATTTATGATTGGGAAAGACACAGCTACTTTTTTCGTTTGGCGGCGGCTTTGGATAGGTTCTCTTCAACCCTGAATTTGACAATCTGGACGATCAGATCAAACGGCATGGGTTGTTCAATCGGAAACTGAATCGAACCTTTGGCGTGTTTGTACTGCAAAATGTCTTGCCGAAATTTGGCTGTACCAGACGGTGTTGAGTAAAAACCAATATGATTTTTGAAGGCTGCGAAATGCACCAGATTTCCTTTGAGCACAAAGGTTGGCATTCCGTAACTGATTTTTTCGCTGGCTTCAGGAGCCGCTTTTTGAATGGTCAACCGTATTTTCTCGAGAATGGCTTGGATGTTTTCTGGAAAGCTCGCAATGTAGCCGTCAATGGTTTCAAACTTGGCTTCCATGATGTCTAGCATTTTAACTCGAGTTTCAAAAAAATTCTTCGGCTAAACTCTTGTCATGGAACGCACCGAGATTCGCCGTTACGCCAGACAAATTATCCTGCCCGAAATTGGTTTGGCAGGACAAGAAAAACTAGTCAACTCGAGCGTGCTGATTGTGGGTTTGGGCGGTTTGGGTTCGCCCATCGCGCAGTATTTGGTGGGCGCTGGCGTGGGTCGGATTGGCTTGTGCGAATACGACCAACTCGAGATTCACAACCTTCAACGCCAAACGCTGTACACCACTCCCGACGTGGGACGTTCAAAACTCGAGGTGGCGCTCGAGCATCTGGCACTGGTCAACCCAAGCATCAAGATTGAGGCACACGATAAACTCGAGGAAGCAAACGCTCGAGAAACCCTGGCTGGTTACGATTTGATTGTTGACGGCACGGACAACATCAAAGCACGGTATTTGATTTCGGACACCAGCGTCGCGCTTCAAAAAACCTGCGTTTGGGGCGGCGCGGTGCGCTGGGAGGGCATGGCAAGCGTTTTTGATCACAACCTCAGCCTGCGCGACGCCTTCTCAGAACCGCCAGATCAACCCGATGACTGCGACACGCTGGGCGTTCACGGTCCGCTCTTGGGCGTGGTCGGTTCGATCATGGCGAGCCAGGCTTTAAAGCACCTGGTCGGACTCGAGACGTTGTACGGGAAATTATGGTTTTTTGATGCGCTCGAGACCAAAGCCAGAATCATCAAACTAAAATTCCCAGAGGCTTTGAGTTTAAGTTGATTCGAGCGCTGGAAGTTGCGCATACAAACTTGAGAGCACCACTTCAAACTCGAGTTTTGGAAAAACCAGGCTTGCATCAGCCTCGAGTTTCTTGTAACGCCATTCTGTACCATCACGGGTAAAAATTTCGGCGGTCGCTTCGTTTTGTGACAACAACACGTACTGCTCGAGGCTGGCAATTTGCTGGTAAGCTTGCCATTTCTCGCCTCGGTCTACGGCTTCAGTGCTGGGGGATAACACTTCGATGATGATAATTGGATGGTGTTGAACTCGAGCGCCCAAATCATTTGTGAGTGGTACAACATAAGCATCTGGGTAGTAACCACGACCAAAAGGCGTTTCGAGAATGACATCGTTGCAAATGATGTAACCGCGTTGAAGGGCGTGTTGCATCATCATTGAAATTAAAATGAGCGCGTAAACATTGTGTTTTGTTGTGCCACCTGCCATGACAAACAAGTTACCATCCACAAACTCGTGGCGTTCTTGACTTTGCGCTTCAAACTCGAGGTATTCAGCGAAAGTCGTAGCAGTTTTGACGGGTGCTGCACGAAGCATGAAAGCAGTGTACTCGAGATGTTGTCAGAACTCAAAAGACTTCATTCAGGTCTGGTGCTGCCGCCAGACGTTCCAAGTCACAGCGCCCGCTTCTTCGTTGGTCATTGGGCATCCCGTTAATTTGAGGGCAAGTTTGATCTGTCCAACGTGGTAAGCCTCGTGCCAGAGGATGTGCTGAAGCAAAAGGATTGGATGGTCGTAACCAAGCTCCGACCTGCTCGTAATGCCAAGACCTGCCTTAAGCCAGCTTTGCACAGCGTCACGCAGCACCTTGGCGCTGTCGTTCAGCCTATTTTCAAGAAGCTCGAGGTTATCCTCCTCGAGCCATTCTTGATCGTCGGCAGGGATAAGCTCGAGATGGTTTCTGGCAAATTCGGAATTGGTTTCGCAGACGGTGCAGAGCCGCACATAACAAACATGCGTGAACAACGCTGCGACGGTTGGACTGTCAACCGTCGCTCGAGCTTCCAGCCCACCTGTCGGCAGGGCGCGAAGCAAACCCACCATGATGGTGTTGTTGCGATCCCAAGAATCAAGTAGCGCCTCGAGAAGATTTTGATTTGCTTGTGACATTTTAACCGCCAACGATTGCGCCCACCACCAGTAAAGGCTCAGTCCCTCGAGCGACCTCAATGGGCAATGGATCGTCGGGCGCATCAAAACTGAGGTCTTGCTCGAGCGCAAAAAACCGTAGGAATGGGCGGCGAACTTGGGTGCTGTGATCGCGGATGGTGCCGCGCAACATTGGGTATTGTGCCTCGAGCGCATTCAACACCGAGCGCTGCGTGACTGTACCCTCAACCTCGAGCGACACCTCTTTGCCGACCATCGCCAGGGTTTGCAAGTGGTACGGCAGCGCCACCCGAATCATGAAAGTGTTTGCACTTCGACTGAAAGCACGGCTGGCAGGTCGTGGACGATGGCTTGCCAAGTATCGCCGCCGTTGGCGGAAACGTACACCTGTCCGCCCGTCGTGCCAAAATACACGCCGCAAGACTCGAGCGTGTCGATTGCCATCGCGTCGCGCAGGACGTTGACGTAACAATCTTTTTGCGGCAAACCAACGGTTAACGCCTCCCAGTCGTTGCCACCCGTTTTGCTGCGGTAAACCCGAAGTTGCCCGTCGATTGGGAAGTGCTCGGAATCACTTTTGATCGGCACAACAAAAACCGTGTTTGGTTCGTGGGCGTGAACGTCGATCACAAAACCAAAATCGGTGGGCAAGTTGCCGCTGACCTCATGCCAGGTGTCACCCGCGTTGTCGCTGCGCATGACATCCCAATGTTTTTGCATAAACAGCACGTTTGGCTGGCTTGGGTTCATTGCCAAACGGTGGACGCAGTGACCAACCTCGGCGTCGGGGTCGGGGATATGACCAGACACCAAGCCTTTGTTGATGGGTTTCCAGGTTGTCCCTGCGTCGTCGCTGCGAAATGCGCCCGCCGCAGAAATGGCGGTGTAGATACGATTGGGGTCGGTTGGGTCTAATAAAATCGTGTGCAGGCACAAGCCACCCGCACCAGGTGCCCAGGTTGAACCTGTGGTGTGCTCGCGCAAACCCGAAAGTTCAACCCAACTTGCGCCGGCGTCGGTGGAACGGAACAAGGCAGCGTCTTCGATTCCGGCATACACCGTGTCAGGCTCGGTCAGTGAAGGCTCGAGATGCCAGACGCGTTTGAAATCCCAGGGGTGGGGGGTGCCGTCGTACCATTGGTGCGTACCTGGAACGCCGTCGTATTTGAATTCGTTGCTCACGGCGGTCCAGGTTTTTCCGGCGTCGTCGGAGCGTTGAATCAGTTGCCCAAACCAACCCGTGCTCTGCGAGACGTAAATGCGGTCTGGATTGGCGGGTGAACCTTTCAGGTGGTACACCTCCCAGCCTGGAAAGTGTGGACCTTCGACCTGCCAGCGTTCGCGTTTTTCGTCGCTGTTCAGGATAAACGCGCCCTTGCGCGTTCCGACCAAGACCCTGACCTTGCCCATAATGCCCCTTTCACTGCGTTGACTGTCTTTGTTCTATGTTATACCGCGATTGGGTTTATGTTGCAAGCGTAATCAGAATTTTGTCAAATACAGCTCAAGTTTTTGCAACTCGAGAAACCTCAAACTGCCCCCAGTCAAATCAGTAACGCATTTATCTCGAGTGTGTTACTCGAGATAAATGCGTTACTGCCAAGTGTTTTAAGCAAAGCTTTTGCTGGGGAATTATAAGAAAATCTTGTACGGTACTTGAAAAAAAGCGCTTAAATTCTTGGCTAATTCCTTAGAAATTTGGCGTTCACCACTCAGTACCCTCGAAATCACAGGTTGTTTTGCCACACCAGCTTTTTGCAATTGATACTGACTTATGCCGCGCTCAGTCATCAGAGCTTCTAAATGCTCGAGTGGGGTGCTGTCTGGTACGGGTGGTTCGTTTTGGTCTTCCCAGGTTTTAAGGTATTGGCAAGCCAGTAAAAACAGGCTTTGCACAGGTTCGGTGCTGATGTCTTTCTCGTTGGTCAGTGTATTCACAAACTCGAGCAGCGCAGTGTACTGCTGTTCGGTTTCTGGTGGGTACACCGTTTGATGCAATTTTGCCCAAGTTGTCAGTGTTTGTTGGATTGAAATCAT
>JANLWR010000611.1:0-4709 GCA_031364625.1 Deinococcales bacterium
CAAAACGGTGTTGGGTGCGACAATCGAAGCAATGGCGATCAAACCACGAATCCCAACGTCCTGAAAATCCTTGAAGACCACAATGCCAACTCCGAATCGAACCGTAATGTTTGAAGTACGAGCAATTCTGGCATAAATGTCTGTACCCCATAAACCAAAGTAAGTCAGGTAAGCTCGCACGCCAAAATCGTTTGTCTCATAACCGATCCGCACCTCGAGCAGCCCAGGCGAGTCCAGACTTGTACCTACACTGAAACCTTGCGCCAATGCGTTGTGACCGAAGACGAGCACGATCATGATGAGTAAGCTTTTGATCCAAAAATGCTTCACACGCACCTCCTCGAGTCCGCTATGGTCGTATCAAGATTCTAGGTTTGAAAGTTATTCGAGGGTTTAGGTCTTCATTCCTCTACCCGTGTCATGTTTTAGAAGCCCGAGATTGGATCAATAAGCATCCAGCGCCGCGCCGACACCTGGGACAGTTCCGTAACTGGGAGCCATTGAACCCATAAAACCAACCGCATCGACGAAAGCAAGTAGGTAACGGGTGCGGACACGTTCTGGGTAGTTGGATCGTGCCGTGAGCGGATCAATTCCAGAACCAACTTCGCGCCACATATAACCGTTGTAACCAGCATTGGCTTCGGCTGTCAGATGAATGCGGGTTTGTTCAGTTGTTCGTCCTAACAAACCAGTGCTTGGTGGTTCGACATTCATTTGACGATACAAAATTTCTTCGCGTTCTTGAGCTTCGATATAGCCCGCCACGCGCCCGTTTAACCGTTGCAGAACAATGTCAGTCTCGAGTGGGCTGGTGTCAGGATAACGGTGCATTCCCTCGTCCGTCGTTGCCATGAATTGTTGCCAGACACTTTCCGGGACCCAATCTGGGCGTTCGGGTGCTCGACCTGCTCGTAAATCGGGGCTGTGTTCTACCAGTGGACGTATTTCGGGAAGCATTGCAGAGTACAGTTCTGGACGTGCCGCAAAATCAGTCCGAGCCAGTGTCCAATGATCTGAACCAAGGCTGAGTTCACCGGCTTCTGGGTCTGTGACCACATCCCCAACGCCTGAAAATTCGGCTGGGGTTGGTCTGAAACCTTCGCCCCAGATGTAGCGAATGACTTCATCACGAAACGCAATGCGGTTCAGCACCAAAGTATCACCTTCATGTCCAATGATGCGGAGTTCGTCTTCATGTGTGGCTGGAGCTTCTGGTTCTGGGTGACTGCCTGTTGAACCATGAGCCGTACTCCTAGAATGCCCGCGCCCATGATCTTGTCGTGCCACAGCCGCACTTGGCGTACTCGAGATGCTCGCAGTTCCTCCAGCCAATACGTTTGACGTATTGCTGCTGGCTTCGATCTCTGCTGCGTCACCGGCTTGACTGGGGCGGTTGTTGTCACTCGCGCCAAATTGCTGGTTTTGCAAAGCGTGGGTGATTTCGTGCGTTATTAAACCCAAACCCTGGGAAGTACGAGGTTGGTAGGCTTCTCGAGCAAAGTAAATGTTTGTTCCAGTGGTAAACGCGTTCGCTTCGTGATTGTCCGCAAGTGTTGCTGCCTGTTCGTCACTGAATACGCGGATGTTCTCGAAACTGTGTCCAAATTTTGGTTCTAGTTCTGTGCGTACTTCAGGTTCGAGCGTCTGTCCTCCATTGTTGGTTGCTTGCTGGATTTGACTCCATTCTGGGTTGTTGTGGTTCAAATCTTGATCGGAGTGTTTTGAGGGTTGTTTCTTCTGGAGTTCGTGTGACATATTGTCTCCTTCGTGCAATTTCACTGCTAATCCAGTTGTTTTCGAGCCACCAAAACACTTGAGGCTCGTTGTCGCAAAGATTGCGCTTTTAAATGGCTGGACAGCTTCCTGGTGTTAATCCAGCCTCAACATCCAAGAAAGTTTCAAGACTTGTTGTGCCATCGCTAAACGTTAAAATAACGTTTTCGCCAGGAATGCAGTTGTGATTGGAGTCGTTGAGCACACCAGCAAACAGAACCGAATGGCTGTTGACTCGCAATAAACCATTGCTTAAGGTTACGGCGCTCAGAGCACCTGTGCTGGTGTAAGACCAATCGTTGAGGTTGACTTTGAATTGAACACTCGAGGTGCTTCCAGACGGTGGGGTGCTGCTGGCTGAAAGGTCTATGGCGGCGGCTCCACTTGGGCGGGCGTTGTTTAAATCTAAATTGCCTTGTGGTGTACGCAATAAAAGCCCAGCGCTGCGGGCTGCGATTCCGAACGAGATGTTCCAGTTGGCGCTGGTCGTTCCGGCATCAACGGTACTGAAATCTCCGGCGGTTGCCACATTGGTGTCGCTGGTGCTGATGCTGAAGTTGCGGATATCAACCAAACGCACGCCGCCGTCAAAGAGATAACCGTTAAACGACAAGCTATCAGGCGTTGAAACATACTTTCCAGCAACGCCAGTCATTGGATGCCACGAAGCATTAAAATTCAGTTCGAGCAGGGTGACGCTGACTCCAATCGATCCTCCGCTGACGGTCAGCTTGACGCTGGCTTTGGTTGGTGTGTCGTTAAAATGCGCGGTTGCACCAGTACCAGATTGCCAGACTGGAACGGGGGGGTTGCTCGAGCCGTAGCCCCAATCAATCACCAGTTGAAGTGTTTCATCGTTGCCTACGCCACTGCCATCAACGTTGGCGTTCCATTTGGCTTGCAATTTGGTATCGGCGGTTTCAACTGGTGGACTGACGGTGTAATCAATACTTCCTGTGGCTAAACTTGAAGTGATACGAGTTGACCTTGTGGCACTGCGATTCCAAGCACTCGAGACACTGTTTAAGGCAGCAACTGGATCGTGTTTGAAAAGTTCAGGATTTTTTTGAAACGTCTCAACCGCTGCGACCATTGGTTGAATCATGGTGTTCAGGGGTAAACCAATACCAGATGGAAGCTTAATTTTTTCTTGTAGGCTCTTGATCTTTACGCCAGCCGAGCTTTGACTGCTTACCGTGCCAGTTTGGGCGGTCTTAAAACTCGAGGTGAAATCTGCTTTGTTTGAAGTCGTTGGTGCAGGATCGGTCTTGCAGGACGAGAAAGCCGTGACCAACAGTATTGGAATGAGTATCCAGGTTTGTTTCATTGTAGTGCCTCCTTGATTGCGTTTGACTCGGGAACTGCAGAATTTGAAGCGTTTATTCGTGAGCGCCATGCGGCGGGGTATTCGAATGTTGCCCAGATTCATCGTGATTTGATGACTCTAGGGTTTACAGGGTCTGTGACGGCGGTGAATCGTTTCTTGTTGTTCGTTAAAGCGGGTGAGCCAGCCTTGAAATCGAGAAGTGAAATCTTGTCAGGAACCAAAGGCACATCTGGTGTGGTTCGGGTGGTAACGAGGGTGCTGGTCACGCCAGAAGTTCAGCTTGAAGAGGCTGGACACGAATTGCTTGAGGGAATCTGCAAGGGGAATGTGGAGGTCAAATCTGGTTATGGTTTGATTCAAGATTTGAGGACCCTGTTCCTAAAACCACGCGTTGAAAACATTCCAAAGTTGAACGCTTGGATTCAGAAAGCTTTGGGTTGTGGGGTGATTGAATTCGAGCGTTTTGCTCGTGGGTTGCAGCGTGATTTTCATGCTGTCAGTGCTGGTTTAAGTCTGTTATGGAGCAATGCTCAGACGGAAGGGCAGGTCACGAAGTTGAAGTTGATCAAACGTCAACGGTATGGACGGGCTGGGTTTGAGTTGTTGCGGAAGTGCGTGTTGCTGAGTTGATCACACAACTTGGACAAGACCCGATTTTGACACGAATCCTTGTGTGGACTCGAGTAGTGTTATCTCCACCTCCACAAGCTGTAAGAACGGCTGTAACTCCAAGAACAATCAAAAACTGTACATTCCGCATAGTCATCTCCTGCCAATCATCAAATGATTTTTATATTGGTTTGTGTTGGTTCTGCAAGTTTGCAGCTTACAGATTCGGTTTCGAGGAAAGATTTTGAACCAGTTCCTCACTTGTAAATTATGGGAGTTCTTTTTGATAGTCTGGAATCCAAGAGTAAGTGTCTAAGATTCCAGATTTTATTGTGATTTACGGCGTGAAGTCTCGAGTTCGGCAAGACGGGCTTCAAGGTCATGACCCAATTCAGCACCCGAGTCTTGCGGTGGGCGTTACTGCTTGAAGACGATCACGCTAAACTTTGTGCCAGCCGTGATGACTTGCGAGGGAACCTGGCTAAAGACGCACCACTGTAACCCATTGTACCAAATACCAAACGGAATCGCGTAGTACGTGGAATTCCAGACATGGCTGAATGTCACAATTGCATTCGGATCGCCGTTGGTCATCGGGTTATCAATGCACGAGGTGTACGAACCACCCACCGCCGTGTGGATGAATGCTGGTCGCACTGCTCCAGTCACACGCATCGCACCATTTTTGAGTTCAAACGCGGTTCCGACACCCGACCCGGCGTATTCGGCACGAACACCAGCCGCGCCCGCGCTGGTCGAGTATGAGTACCCAAATACGCCTGCCGCAGTTCCGTTATTTGCTCCGGCGTATCCAGCGACGCCCGCTCCCAGACCACTACCCGTTGATCCGACCACGCCCACCGAAAATTCGGTCAGGCTGCTGTTGATGTTCTCACCTGTAACGGCTGCGTAGTTTCTCGCACCAAATTGTGGGGATACGGATCGTGCATGTAAACCAGAGCCGCCGCTGGCAGTGTTGTTGAGCGACAGCGCCGCG
>JANLWR010000620.1:0-2003 GCA_031364625.1 Deinococcales bacterium
TTCGAGGATGCGTTCAAAAAGTTTAGCCCTTTTTTTGTGCGCCGATCATCACGGAATTCAGCTTGGCTGAAAGTGTTCGTTTTCATGTGCTAAACGTAACATGATTGACTTGTGTGCAAACCGTAGCCTGGGAGAGAAGGGTTGGGGATGAGAGGGAGACCAAGAGTTGCTGCTTTTGATGTTTGAACCTTTGAAATTCTCGAACGTCACCAACCGCGAACAGCCATTTTTTGTTCTGGCGTCAGTGCCACAACCTGAATGCCAACCATCGCCTCGCCGAGGTTTCTCGAGACTTGTGCCAGGATCTCTGGGTCTTTGTAATGCGTGACCGCTTTGACAATCGCTTGGGCGCGTTTGACCGGATCGCCAGATTTGAAAATACCCGAACCGACGAACACGCCGTCCATGCCGAGGTGCATCATGAGGGCGGCATCGGCTGGGGTGGCGACGCCACCGGCTGCAAAATTTGGTACTGGCAGTTTGCCGTTCGCCCAAACGTAACGCACGAGTTCAAACGGGGCTTGTAAATCCCTTGCCATCGTCATCAGTTCGTCTTCGGGCAAGCCTTGGACTTTGCGGATTTCGCCCATGATCTGACGGGCGTGGGTGACGGCTTCGACGACATCGCCCGTGCCTGGTTCGCCTTTGGTGCGAATCATGGCTGCACCTTCACCAATGCGGCGCAATGCCTCGCCAAGGTTTCTCGAGCCGCAGACGAACGGCACTTTGAAGTCGTGCTTGTTGACGTGATATTGCATGTCGGCTGGGGTTAAAACCTCAGATTCGTCGATAAAATCCACGCCCAACGATTGCAAGATTTGCGCCTCGACAAAATGCCCAATGCGGCACTTTGCCATGACCGGAATGCTGACGGCGTTGACAATGCCAACCACCATGTCAGGGTCGCTCATGCGGGCGACGCCACCATCACGGCGAATATCGGCTGGAACGCGCTCGAGTGCCATGACTGCGGTTGCGCCCGCGTCCTCGGCGATAATGGCTTGTTCGGGCGTGACCACATCCATGATCACGCCGCCTTTGAACATTTCTGCGAAACCCGTTTTGACCCTCAACGTGCCCGTTTCTGTATTTACTTTTGATTCCAACATAACGTACCTCCGAAAGGCGATATTAGCACTTTGAAAAAGGGATTTTTGTTGCCAAGGCGCGATTCTCGAGACTCGAGTAACGGTAAAAACCAAAACGTTTAGAATATGGAATGTCAAACGCTCGAGTCCAAAGTTTTACAGACCTTGCCGAACGCATTCTAAAGTTCCAACCTCCAACCCTGATCGCCGTGGATGGACGTTCTGGTTCTGGTAAGACCACATTTGCGACACGCCTCTCGAAAGCTTTGAAGGCACCTGTGGTGCATACCGATGATGTGGCTTGGTATCACAGTTTTTTTGACTGGTGGTCTTTGATGACTGAGCATATCCTCGAGCCATTTCGGGCAGGGAAAAGCATCAATTGGACTCCGGAATCCTGGAAGGAACGAAACCGAACGGGTTCAATCGTGATCCCAACAACAAAAATCTTGATTGTTGAAGGCGTATCCGCAAGTCGGCGCGAACTCAGCCCCTGGATTGACTTACCCATCTGGATTGAAACAGATTTACTGATTGCACAACAACGTGGTTTGGCTCGAGATGGTGAAACGGCTCGAGATTTCTGGTTTGAATGGCAAGCTGCCGAACGTCCATTGCTCGAAAAAGACCAACCCTGGACCCGAGCGAAATTGATTGTTGATGGTGCGCCAAACCTTGAGTATGATCCAAACACGGAATTTGTGGCACTGTCAAACCAATTGATCTAAACGGGTGCATGAACAGATTGGGTACAGGAATTTAAGCAAAACGACAACTACGTTCAGAACAGCCGTATCCTCTATTTTACCAAAAATCGCCAGCAGCCCTCACCCGACTCGCTTCTTGACCATAAAATGCACCTAACGGGCATGGTCGCCGAGGCTCGTCACCCTCTCCCGCATATGCGGGAGAGGG
>JANLWR010000623.1:0-10441 GCA_031364625.1 Deinococcales bacterium
ATGAAGCAACACCCCAGCCAGTGCCGCGTGTTTTAGCTCGAGCCAGGATTTGGGAAACGGTGTTTTCAGCACTCGAGCAATCAGCAACAATGCCAGTGTTGCCAGTACCATCCGCAATAACAAAAACGTGAACGGTGGCGCGAACGGCAAACCGTACTTTGCGCCGATGTAACCCGTGCTCCACAAGAAAACGAAAACAATCGGTGCGACTCGAGCCAAGGTCATGGGTTTCAGTCTGGCTTGTGGGGCTGGGTTTTGTCTATGGGCGTTATGGCGTAAGGCTCGAGATTGGTAGAATTTTACTTGGGTATTTTGAGTTTTTAGATTTAAACTACGAAATCATGAAAGCTTCGTATGACATTAAAAAAGTTAGCTCGAGCGGTCAAATTATGCTCGGTAAACACTGGGCAGGAAAGTTCTTTCGTATCGAAAAAAAATTTGACGGCACTATGGTTTTAACGCCCGTGATAGACATTCCCGAGTCACAGCTTTGGGTTTTTCAAGAACCCGATAAATCAAAAATTCTTGCGGCGGTTGCTTGGGCAGAACAGCATCCTGCACAAGTTACTGCTTTGGATCAACTATTCGAGAAAGTTGGCATCAAACCTGAATCGTTAAACTGCTCGAGCTTACAACCATAACTTCATCTGCTGATGCGTGAGATTTCCACCGCAAACAATCGTTGCCACACTCGAGCCTTTAAATTTTTCGGGTCGCTCGAGAATCGCGGCAACACCCACCGCGCCCGAAGGTTCGACCACGATGCCCAAGTGTTGATGCAAGAGTTTCATGGCTTCTAAAATGGTGCTGTCATCCACCAGCAGAACATCATCGACCAAACCTTTCATATCCTCGAGCGCTTCAGCAATTGGTAAACGCACTCCAATCCCGTCGGCTATCGTGTTGATTTTCTCGAGCGTCACGATTTTGTTTGAGCGCCATGATTGTTCCATCGCGTCCGCACCTTTTGCCGAAACACCAATCACTTGAATTTCTGGGCGGTGCGCTTTGACCCAGCGTGCAATGCCGTTAATCATCGCGCCGTTGCCGAGCGGCACAAGCACCATGTCAAACTTTTCTGAACTTCGCAGCAACTCGAGTCCCATTGTGCCTGAACCTTCGGTAATGGCTTCCTGCAAACTGTCCTCGACCATCAACGCAGAATGCTCGAGTGCGAATTGTTTGGCGATTTGTTTGGCGGCGTCAAAATCTTCGCCCGCCAGAATCACGTGTCCGCCCAAGTCACGCATTCGTTCGATCTTGAGCGGGTTGGCGTTGACGCTGGCATAGACGGTGAGTTCAAAGCCGCGCTTGCGAGCCGCGAATGCCATCGCTTGCCCAAAATTTCCGGCGCTGGCACAGACAATTTTCGGGCGCGGTGAAAGTGTCTCGAGGGTGCTCAGAAAATACTCTGCGCCGCGACCCTTAAAAGACCGAATCGGGTTGAGCGTTTCGATTTTGGTCAGCAACCGACAACCCAGCACGCTCGAGAGTGGTTCGTTGACAAATTGCGGTGTGTTCAGAAAAACGGGGTCGATGACGTTCATGGCGGCTTGAATATGCTCGAGTTTGATGCGGTGGTTCATGGTTTGCTCCTCACTGAATTGCGCTACAGTTGATTTATGAAGGTTGAAGAAATTCAAAGCATTCTTGCGCTGCATAAAAGCGACTTGCTAGCGCTTGGCGTTCAAGAATTGTTGCTGTTTGGCAGTGCTGCTCGAGGCGAAGCCACCGCGCAAAGCGATCTGGATCTTCTGGTTGAAATGGATCGTTACTCTTTAGAAGCTTTTATGGGTCTTAAATTCGCACTCGAGCTTTGGTTTGGTAGAACTGTGGATTTGGGGACATTGCAACAATTGAAACCGACTCTTCGTGAAGCTGTACAAAAGGATTTATTGCGTGTTGCGTAGATTTACAGGAAACAATAATTTTTTGTACACTAAGCTTATGAATCTCGAGCATATAAAACAAATCGCAGCACGACATTCAGTCCAACGATTGGAATTGTTTGGTTCGGCGGCTCGAGGTGAAATGGCGAATGATGTGGATTTCCTGGTACGTTTTAAGCAAATGCCAGCACTTGAACATGGTCGAGCATATTTCGCACTTCTCAAGGAATTACGTGTGGAACTTGATAAACCCATAGATTTACTCGAAGACGAAGCGATTCAAAACCCTTTTTTCTTAGCCAGTATTGCCGCAGATCGAAGACTGATTTATGCCGCTTGAAGCTCGAGTTTACGCTGCGGATATTGTTCAAGCCATTGCACTGATCGAGCAGTTTACACAAGGTTTGGATTTTGAAACCTATATGAGTGATGTCATGCGAATCTCGGCAGTCGAACGTCAGTTGAGCATTATTGGCGAAGCCGTAACGCAACTTGTAAAACTCGAGTCTGGTTTTCCCCTCAGCAGTGCAAAGCAAATTATTGGATTCCGAAATATCTTGATCCACAATTATGCGAGGGTCAGCCAAGCGGTCATTTGGACGATAGTTGTTGATGAGTTGCCCGTTTTGAAAGAAGAGTGTAATGTGATTTTGAAAAGTTAGAATTCAAGTTAAATACAGAACTCCTTGATGGTTTGAAAAAGAATTTCCTCGAGTTGCACAACAGAATTTAAATCCACCCATTCGTTCGCGCTGTGCGCCCCCGCGCCAACCGCACCAAACAGGAAACTCGGAATACCCACGCTCGAGAGTGCCGCACAATCTGTCCAGAAGGTTTCGCTGCGAATCTTTGGGGTTTTCTCGAGAATCAAGCTTGCGTTTTTCAGCAGCGTTTGAACAATTTCCTCGGACTCTGCGACTTCGTGCGGCACACGCTCGAGTCCTATTGTCAGGCTGTACTCAAAACTCGAGTCGTGGGTTTTAATCCCCTCGAGCATGGTGCGAAATTCTTGTTCAACCACCGCCGCAGTTTCACCAGGAATCGTGCGGCGTTCAACCTCGAGTTTGCAGTGCGCGGGGTAACTCGAGAGTTCTTGTCCACCGTTAATGATGCTGGCGTGAACACTGCCACTCATCAGCATGGCATGGGTTGGATTGGCGCGTAAATTCAAATCCATCTGCTCGAGCGCCACCAAGACCTTGCCCATTTTGGCAATCGCGTCGACGCCTTCAAGCGGGCGTGAACCGTGCGCAGCTTTGCCATGCACTTCAATCGTCAGCCAGACAAAACCCTTATGCGCCGTCACCAACTCGAGTTCGGTGGGTTCGGTGACGATGGCGGCATCGGCTTTGAAAGTTTTTACGAGTTCAAAACTACCGATGCTGGCGTGCTCTTCATCGCTGACGCAAGCCACGATCACATCGCCGCGCAAATTCAAAGCTTTGGCTCGAGATGCCGCAACCAACATGGCGGCAACGCCGCATTTCATGTCGTATGCGCCCCTGGCAAACATTTTGCCGTTTTCGATTCGAGGATTGATGCCGTCAGGATTTCCCGCCAAAGTCACGGTGTCGACATGCCCGTTTAACATCAAGCTCCTTCCACCGCCCGAACCTTTCAGCACGCCAACCACGCTCGGACGACCTGGGGTACTCTCGAGCCAGTGGGTTTCAAACCCTCGAGTATGAAGCCAAGACTCTATAAATTTGGCACTCTCGGTTTCGCCTTTCCCCCCAGGCACAAGGCTGGGATTGACCGAATCAATGCCGACCAATTGCTCGAGCAGCGCGATCACTTCGCTCATCGGTTTCCTTTCAAATGAACAAACCAGCGTAGCCGTTCAAGGCTGGTGAACCACCCAAATGCACATACAAAACTTTTGCACTTTGGGGAATTGCGCCCGTTTGAATCATGTCGATCATGCCGTGCATCGATTTGCCTTCGTAAACCACATCAGTAATCATGCCCTCGAGTCTGGCGCACAAGCGAATGGCATCAAGCGTGGCGGCGCTGGGCAAACCATATTCTGGGGCAGCGTAGCCAGTCTCGAGGATCACGTCGTTGGCGGTGATTTCGCGCCCCAGCTCGACGGCTTCGGCGGTAAACCGCGCAATTTTTAAGACTTGTTCAAAGGTTTCGCTTGGTTTGGCGCTGGCATCAATGCCAATGACTTTGCGGGCTTTGTCTTGCGCGGCAAAACCAACGATCATGCCCGCTTGGGTGCTGCCTGTGACCGAACAAACCACGACATGGTCAAAGAACACGTTGTGCTTTTGTTCTTGGGCGGCAACTTCCCCAGCAAAGCCGACAAATCCCAAACCACCAAGTGGATGATCGGATGCACCCGCAGGAATCGCGTAGGGCTTACCGCCACTGGCTCGCACCGACTCGAGGGCACGCGCCCAGCTTTCACGAACGCCGATGCTAAAACCTGACGGGTTCAGTTCGACCTTTGCACCCAAAATGCGTGAGAGTTGAATGTTACCCACACGGTCATAGACCGAATCGTTCCAGTTGACCCAGTGCTCTTGCACCAAATGCGCTTTTAAACCCACGTGCGCCGCCACCGCCGCGACTTGCCGCGTGTGGTTGGATTGCACACCACCAATTGAAACCAGGGTGTCGCAACCTTGCGCCAGGGCTTCTGGCAGCAGGTACTCGAGCTTGCGAACTTTGTTGCCGCCGTACGCCAGACCGCTGTTGCAATCGTCGCGTTTTGCCCAGACTTCAACCCCAAGGTGTTCGGAAAGGCGTTTAAGTGGATGAATCGGCGATGGACCAAAGGTTAGTGGGTAACGCGGGAATTTCTCGAGGTTCATAATTTCTCCTTTTCTTGTGTTTGAACCAATGGACGTTTGTTCCAACGGTCGAGCGCCCGAATCCAGTTCCACGCCAGTTCGCGTTTGGCTAGCTCGAGGGTGCCTTGCCCAAGTGCGGCAATCAGACGCGCATGTTCTTGGACGCTTTGCAGGGCGTTCGTGCTAGCCTGCCAGTAGTTGATCTCGAGGCGAATATGGTTGGTTTTCAGACCGCCCAAAATGACAATCAATTCTGGGTTGTTGGATGCAGTAATAAACACGTCATGAAAAGCCGAATCGACCAACGCGGCTTTTTTGGCATCGTTTAACATCAGTGCTTGCTCGAGTTGGCTGTTCAAATCGCGCATTTGCGAAAAGTTTTCTGGGGTCAAATTCTCAAATGCCATCTCGAGCGCCAGCGGTTCGAGCGTGCTGATGATTGGGTAAATGCGCTCTGCCAGATCAAAAGGCACTGGTGAAACCCGCGTCCAGGCATTGTGTTTGGTCTCGACCAACCCCTCATCCTCGAGCCGCCGCAAGGCTTCACGGACGGGAGTTCTCGAGACGCCGAGCTTGGTTGCCAGATCAATGTCGCGCAGTTTTTCTTCAGGCTCGAGCGTGCCTTGGACGATCATTTTCTTCAGATGCCCGTACACATCGTTGCGCATCAAGCTTTTCTCGAGCGGCAGCAGTTGATCGGTTGGCATAAATTAATATATCACATATCAATTAGAGCAATCTAAATGTCTTCTTCCTGGCGATCAACTTCTTGCCCCTGGCATCAAACGCCAGCAACTCGAGCGTGTGAATGCCAGCTTTGATGCTATTGGTGTTCAGTTCAAATTGATACGGCAGGCGGTCGGCGCTCGAGACGAACTTCCCATCGAGCCAGAACCCAACTTTGGCAATGTAAGGCTCGAAGGTTTTAATCCAAGCCCCAAGCCGCAAGATTCCGTAGACCTTCAAAACCTCAGGCATCGGCATTGGACGTTTGACGCTCGCGCTTAAATCGTAACGCGCCAAGAAATAAGGCTCGAAAAACAACTCGCCGTAAGCCTCGCGCTTACCAGGAACGAACAGGCGGTAATCGTTGCGCCGCTCGATCTGACGGCTGCCGACAAACCTGCCGTCGATCATGTCCAGATCGAGCCAGTTGATGTTCTTGAGCCTTGGAAATTTCAGGTACGCGCCCCAGAACAACATGCGCAATTTGGTTTGGGCAAACAGATCAAAATTTTGTCCTGGCGCGGCAAGCGTGCGGTGGCTGGCGGCGTACTCTGAAATTTGCATCGGGTGACGCACTGCGTATTTATTGTAAAAACCCCTGATCGCATCGAGCGGATTTAAACGCTCACCACTGTCATGCACGTTGCCGTTGACAAACGGTAGGCTGTACAAACTCAAACCCACCCAATCCACAAATGCATCACCAGGAAAATACTGATCAATCACCTCGAGCCTGCTCGCCATTGGCATCCAGACCATCGCCACATTCGGCGCGTAAGTTGCCATGATGTCATGCACCATTTGAAACTTTTCAATGTACAACTTTGGATTTCTAGACCATTCATTCGCAGGATCATTGAATTCTGCCGCAAAACGCAAAAAAATCGGTACACCACTCCGTCCCGCCTCCTTGGCAAACGCCGTGATCAAACCCCTCGAGACTCGAGCGAGCGGCATTTTAGGCTCGAGCGCGAGGTGCATGGCAGCCCCAGTGCGTTTGATCGCCGCCGCAAAACGGGTCGGAAAAAATGGTTTTTGAAACGTGGCGTTTCTCGGGTCAATCAAATCAAAATAGCGAAAGTAAACCGCAAAACCGATCCCCACCCGTTCCATCGTGTTGATCCGCCCATCGCGCTTGTTGATGCCCGTTTCGTCCACATAAGACCCCAGCAGCATTCCAGAACGAGGCTCGAGTTTGGCGGGTTTGACGTTTAAAGGTTCGGCTTTGTCGAGCAGAAAAAACTCGCCCGCTTGACGGTATTGATTGCTGTAGTTCTCGAGCGCATTGGCGGTGATTTCTTGCCCTTTGATGCTGCGGTACATTGCGATGGCACGATCAAACGCCGCACTGCCCCCATCGTAATCCTCGAGTTTGACTCGAGCCTCCGCAAGCCAACGCCAGTTTGCCGCGCTTGGGTTGAGTTTGACGGCGTTCTGAAAAGCTTGTTCAGCCTGATTGAAATCTCGAGCTTTCAAAAAATTCTGCCCCGCCGCAAACCATTGATCTGCATTTTGCGGTGTGCTCTGCGCGACGACAACCAGAAAACTCGAGATCAGAAGCACGATCAAAACGGTAAGGCGCATGAATGATGTTACGACTCGAGGGGCGAAAACGTTGCAAGATACCCAAATGAAAGAGGGCAGACTCGAGCGTTATTGTTGTGGGTCAAAGTATTTTCTTGGAATTGAACCCAAACGGTATTAGGTTCGTACCTTAACCATGCGAGCAAAACCACCAAGCAACGCAGAGCGATAAAACAAAAAATACGCAAGATCAATAAAGAATGTGTTCCAGTTCTTTGGGTTTATGGCTGTCGTAAATCGCTGAATAACCATTGAATCAACAATAAAGGAGTTCCCTCATGAACAAGCGTCATTGGATCAAAGCCGTATTGCTCGTCACCACTCTTGGTATGAGCGCCTTGGCTGCCAGTCAAAACTATGTCATTTCCAAAAATGTTCCCGCCGTTGCCGAATTCAAATTCAGTGTCACCCTCATCCCCATTCCTGGCACCGTCAAATCCGTCAGTGCCGACCTCAAATTTGACCCTAAAAACCTGAGTCAAACAACTGGAAAAATCAGTGTCGATCTTTCAAAACTCGAGACAGGCATTGGCTTGCGCGACGAACACGCTCGAGGTTTTTTGGGTGTTGAAAAACACCGTGATGCCACGTTCAGCCTCAGCCGTATCGAGGGCATTAAAAGTCTTGACAAAGGCAAGGAAAGCAAAGGTATTGCCGTTGGTCAGTTTGATTTGAATGGTATTAAAAAACCTTTAAATGCTCCAATCACCCTAAATTTTGATGGCAAACTCGTGAACGTCCATACCGAATTTGAAATCACGCTGGCAGATCACAAGATTGATATTCCAGGGGCAGATTCCAAAGTGGGCGTTAAAGTCAACTTCGCACTCGAACCTAAAGCAAATTGATCTTTTGCACACCAATAAACACCGCGTTCGGAAGCCAAACCAATTCAACTCGAGCCATTCTCGAGCACTTGCTTTAAGCCATCAGGAGAAACACCATGAACCTCAAAAAAATTACTATCGCTTTGCTCGCATCCACCACCCTCGGCGTTGCCGTGTTCGCTACCAACAGTGTGGTCAGCGCTCAAACCGTCCAAACTGCCGCCACCGTCGAAACAGTGCTTAACTTTGCCAAACTCGAGGCAATTCATGCCCCAACCGAAGGTACGGTGGTGATCGTTCAAAAAACCGATGGCAGCACGGTTTTGCGCATTCAAAACCTCAAAACCGAACCGGGTCCAGATTTGCACGTTTACCTGTCGGCAGGGGCTGTGCCAACGCCAGCCAAAGATGGCGCTGCGGTCAAAACAGGAGCAAAATATCTTGATCTTGGTAAAATTCCTGCACCGTTCAAAGGTTTTTACGAGTACGCAATCCCAGCCAAAACCGACTTGGCACAGTTCAAAAGCGCTCTGATCTGGTGTGATCTTGCCAGCGTTACGTTCGCGGGTGCAAAACTCAATTAACGCCTGAAAGACACGACGTTAAAGGACTCCTGACATTCAGGAGTCCTTTTGATTATGTGGTTAAAACTTCTTGTATTTCGTTTGAAATTTACCCATCGTGTCCAAACCTGATACGCTTTTGTGCCGATGTACTTGAGATCAAATTTTTGTAACCTACAATTGCTCGAGTAAACCTCGAGACTTATTCAGGAGGTCAGACCCATGCGAAAACGAGATTTGATTGAACAGGTGAGTTTTTGAGGTTATCGCCAAACGCCGCAAAGGATTCCCGAGTGAAACCAATGTAAAACGCGGTCATCGCGTGGTGCATGGCGACAAGGAATTGCTCGAGAAACTTGGACGCAACGATTTATGCCCTTGCGATAGCGGGCGAAGGTTTCAAAAACTGCTGTATGCACTCTGGACGTTTTGACGGTGTGCAACGCAACCATTACTTCAGGGATTAAACCTTTTGCAAAAATAGAGGAATCTGTGTGCGTCTAAAGGCGCAGCAAGCGATTATGCCCGTCAGGTGCATTTTATAATCAAGAAGCAGCGCCCCTACGATATTTTTCGTAAGGGCGATTCCTTTTGAATTCTAAAATACACTTAATATAGGCATGGTTGTAACCCTCGAGAAAATCTCGAGGTTCTTTTAATTCATTGGCAGCATCTCGAGGTCGGAAAACGGCACGACAAAACTGCCTTGCGTAATGCCTGAGGGCGTGTGAAGCTCGAGTTCGCGCTCTAACTGCTTGGTGGTGATCTTTCCCTCGAGCGCACGTCTGTAAGCGTCAATCACGCCCGAGACTTGCTCAAAGGTTTCATGGACAAACTCGAGCCTGAAACGCTGGATGCCCGCTTTGCGCCACGCCTCGAGATGCACCGCGCCAGACTGCGCATTCGCGCCAAAGACGGTGTTGCGGCAGCCCACGTCCGCCATGACCGGATGCTCGAGTCCGCGTTCGTCACGCAGGGCGATGCTGTGGGTTTCGCAGGGATGACCGCAGTTGGTGTAATCCGTGCCAGTGCTCATGAAGCGGCAGAACACGCAGTGCTCGGTGTGAAACACGGGCAAATGATGGTGCAAGATGACCTCGAGTTTGCTGGGGTCAGAAAAGTTGGTCAGTTCGGTAATTTGCTTGGCGTTCAAATCGTGCGTTGGCGCAAGTTTGCTGAGTCCCATCTCGAGAAACGCGTTTGCCGTGATGCCATTGGCGGCGTTCAAACTGAAATCGCCATGCAATTCTGGATGGTTGGGCTGCTCGAGCAGCGTGTGCAATAATCCGACAGAACGCACCAAAATCGCACTCGCGCCAAGGTCGAGCAAGAACTTGTGAATCCGTTCCTCGGCTGGTTTTAAGACCCTCGGGCTTGCCACAACCGCACGTATACCAGCCTCGAGAATCTTTTCGACACTCGGGCGCAAGCCGTACAATTCCAAATAATCGAGCACAATTTCGTCAGGATGCTCTGCGATTGCCGCCTCGAGTTGATCGGCTTTCCTGACCAGCACCGAAAGCTCAAAATCTCGAGTGGGTGCAGCTTTAGGAACAGGTGTGTGGAATGTCCGTAGTTGCCCTGGGTGCAATTCGCGTTTTTTCGGTTCGCGCCGCCACGCCATCAAATCCGCCAGCACGGCGCGACGGGCTTTGGTCAGGCTCGAGAGTGGCAGAAATAAATCTCCCTCGAGTTGAACATCAATATTCTCAAGGTAAAACGGAGTGTCACCAAGTTTTCCTAACTCAATCTCGAGTGACTCACGGTTCAAGGCGCGTTTGCTGGCGGCTTGCAACGGAATGTCACTGAAACCTTCAACTTCACGCCCGCGCTCGTCTCGAGCAATCAAACGCAGTGGTTCGCCCTCTGCGCCCGAAACAAGCCAACTCAAACCGCGCCGTGCCACAGGATCGCCAGCGTTGGTGAACTCACGGTATTCACGCATCTGTTGCGAATCATGCGAGCGCCAAACCCAATCGCCCTCACGGATTCTGGCAAGATCAATCTGTCCGTTACCAAAACGCAATTCGACCTCGCGCATTCCGCTCGAATCC
>JANLWR010000651.1:0-4223 GCA_031364625.1 Deinococcales bacterium
CATTCCCAACCAAAACAACGTGCTCGTTCTGACCATGATAAAGTGGCACGACGGGTGCAGCTTCTCGAGGTTGCGGCAGAACTCTGGGCTGAAAAAAACTTTGCCAGCATCACCATGCTCGAGGTTGCAAAACGGGCGAACCTTGCCAAAGGCACAACCTATTTGTACTTTCAAACCAAAGAAGAACTGCTGCTGGCATTGCTCGAGCGAGAATTGGAAGCATGGTTTTTCCAGTTTGGCACCAACCTGAGCAAAAAAGCGAGTTTGACCCCGAAAGAATTTGCGCAAACCATTGCCAAAAGTCTGGTTCACCGTCAAGCCTTCGCCCGCTTGATCTGCATTCAAGCCAGTATTCTCGAGCACAATATTGATTTTGAACGGGCGCTCGAGTTTAAGAACTTTTTGCTCGAAAATGCTTTAAGCGCCGCCAAATTGATTGAAGCCAAACTCGAGTTTTTAAAACGCGGTGAGGGCATGATTTTGTTGCAACGCATCAACGCACTGATTATTGGGTTTTACGACCTTGCCAACCCCAGTGAAGTGGTTCAAGCTGTGCTGAAGAAACCAAGCATGAAACCACTGTGCATCGATTTTCCCAAGCAATTTCAAAGCACCCTCGAGACCCTGTTAATCGGGCTGCAAGCCCAAAGGGGTAAACCATGATTGTTATCGCTTGTAAGGGATGGTCTCAGACCATCCCCTACGGATCAAAACCGTTACGTCGTAACCGAACATTCAAAGCTTTAAAAGGAGACATATCATGACCGCAAATCGTAAAACCGCATTGATTACTGGCGCTTCTGGAGGCATCGGTGAAGCCCTCGCCCGCACGTTGGCGCAACACGGTTACGACCTGATTTTGGTGGCTCGCACCATCAGCAAACTCGAGGCGTTGGGTGCAGAATTGAGCGCGAAAAATGGAGTGCAAACAACCAGCATCTCGAGCGATTTAAGCGCTTTTGATGCCAGCGAAAAACTGATTGCCGATCTCGAGACTCGAGGGTTGCAGGTTGACGTGCTGGTCAACAACGCTGGCATTGGCGAATACGGCGAATTTGTCACGGGCGACCCGATCAAGCAACAACAAATGATTTCGCTGAACATTCTGACCCTGACCATGTTGACCAGACATTTGTTGCCCAAGATGCTCGAGCGAAAATTTGGGCGCGTGATGAATGTGGCCAGCACCGCCGCCTTCATGCCTGGACCTTTAATGAGCGTCTATTACGCCAGCAAAGCCTATGTCTTATCGTTCTCTGAAGCGCTAGCCGAAGAATTATTGGGGACTGGCGTAACCGTGACCGCACTCTGCCCAGGACCGACCGAATCGGACTTTCAAGCTCGAGCCGAAATGCAAGAATCCAAGCTGGTGCAGGGCAAAACCCTGATGACCGCCAGAGAAGTTGCCGAGCAGGGTGTGGCGGCGCTCGAGCGTGGTCAGCGGGTGGTGATTCCAGGAATCATGAATCAAATTCAAGCCCAGGCGTCACGGTTTTTGCCACGGGCGATTGTGCCAGGAATCATCAAAAATGTTCAAGCCAGAAGCCGTTAAACCAGACAGACCTGACACATCAAAGCACGCGTTTGGGTAAGAATAGGCGAATGCCGAATTCCAAACCCAAAGCCAAATTACCAACCAAAGCAAAAGCGCCAGCAAAACCAGCCCCGAAAACCAAAGCCAAGCCCCTCGCTTCTCCAGTTTTAATCACCCCACAAAAATCGTTGCACTTGTCCCGCGAGCGTTCGTGGTTGGGCTTTAACCACCGCGTGCTGTTGCAAGCCACCCGTCCAGATTTTCCGCTGCTCGAGCGGGTGCGGTTTTTAAGTATTTTCTCGAACAATCAAGACGAGTTTTTTACAGCTCGGATTCATCCGATGCAGGCGTTGGTGCGAGCCGCCAACGCCAGCGAAAACCTGAAAGCCCAGTATGCCGAGTTGCTCGAGTTCGCGCACACCCTGGCAAAAGAATCGGGCAGCGTTTACGCGCTCTTGGTGCTCGAGCTTGCCCGTGCCGGCATCAGGATTCTCGAGCCGAGGGATTTAACGACCGACGAACTCAATTATTTTGGCGCGTTCCTGTCCGAAAACGTTGCGCCATACACCGATATTATTGCGCCAAGCACCCTCGAGTTTCTGGACTCTCGAGCTTTTTATTTTGCGGCGGGCGGCGCTGAACTCGAGGCGCTGTTCAGGTTGCCGCCGCACGTGCCACGCCTTTTGGAAGTCCCGGGGCGCGAGGCGTGCTTTGTGCGGCTCGAGACGCTGGTGCAGGAACGCAGCGATTTGTTCTTACCCAGGGCTTTACCGACCCGACCGCTTCGGGTGACCCGAGCCGCCAACCTCGATTTGAAAGGCGCGGTGGACTGGGAAGAACTCGCCCATGCCCTCGAGAGTCGGCTCGACGGGATCGTTGCCCGCTTGGAGGTTGCCACGGGCTTCCCGTGGCTCTCAAGCGTCATGGAACGCCTTGGCTTGCGCACCCAGGAATGCTTCGAGATTGAAGCCCCCCTGGATTTACGGTTTCTCGAGCAAATTGCCGACCTGGACCGTCCAGACTTAAAATTCAGTCCCGACCCGATTCGCAAACGCACCAAATTTTTTAAGACACCATTCGGCTACCTCGAGAAACAAGACCTGGCGTTGTACCACCCGTCCGACGATTACGCCACCGTGGTCAATTTTGTGACCGATGCCGCCAATGATCCCCAAACCGAAGTCATGCGAGCCACGCTGTACCGACTTGGACACAACAACCCAATCGCCGAAGCCCTGCTCGAGGCTGCCGCCAACGGCAAAGATGTCGCGGTGTTTCTTGAAGGACGCGCCCGGTTTGACGAACTGGCAAACTTGTACTGGATGCTGCGCTTTCAGCAAGCTGGTGTGCGAGTGCTGCCCTACCCAGCAGATTTAAAAGTTCATGCCAAAGCCCTGTACGTGCGCCGCGCAGGAAGAGGTTTTGTCCACCTTGGCACTGGCAATTACAACCCCGCTACCGCACGGCTTTACACCGATCTCAGCGTGATTACCGCCTCAAAACGCCTCAGCAAAGACGTGCTCGAGTTTTTTAACGCCCTCGAAGAATCTCGAGCACCCAAAATGGAATTCATGAAAGTTGGTTTAAGCGCCCGCGAATTCATGCTCAAACAAATTCAAGCCGAAGCGCACGTTAAGGGTCATATCATCCTCAAACTGAACCACCTGACCGACCCTGGCGTGTTAAAAGCCTTGGCACATGCCGCCGATGCAGGCGCAAAAGTCGAACTGATTGTTCGCTCGAGCCTGACCCTGATTCATCCCAAGTTTAAGGTGCGAAGCCTCGTCGGGCGTTACCTCGAGCACGCCCGAATCGCCGCGTTCAGAAACGACGACGACTGGCAAGTTTGGGCGGGCAGTGCCGACTGGATGCCACGCAACTTTGAACGCCGTTTGGAGCTGATCTTTCCAATCTTAGATAAAAAAGTTCGGCTGCGAATGCTCAAAGTGCTACGGGCGCAACTCGAGGACACCAAAAATGCCTTTGTGCTCGATGCTGGTGGCAGGCAACGGGCGCTGTGGGGCGGAACAAAGGATTCGCAGGTGGTGCGGTTGTAAGGCACGGGATTTCAGGGTGGTGTCGTGAGATCATCACGACCCCACTTGAGAACCTAAGTTAGAACACTGTGAGGGAAGCGTTTTAACGCAAATCTCGCGGTTTATGAAAAACGAACGTCCCTCACTGAGCAGCCTATCGTGTCAGAACCCCGATTGCCAAAACCATCAAAAAACCAACCTAGACAACCTGACCGTCCGAAAAACCTACGGACAAGACCACATCCGATACTTACGCTGCCAAACGTGCGGACTCGGGTTTAGTTCTTGATCCCAAGACGCACCTGACGGGCGGAATCGCCGAACGTAAGAACACAAGGCTCTGGAACACCAAAATCAGCGAGTCTCGAGCTGTTCAAATCGCGGATTGCCTCTCAGACAAGAACAGTCTCAAAGGTACTGTTCGTATCGCTAAAGCCCATAAAAGCACGGTCAAACGCTTACGACGCGAAATTGGTAAGCAAGCTAAAGCTGTTCACAACACACTCGTGAGGATTCATGTCGGACTCGAGGATATGCGTGATCTTTGGGCTGATCTCGAGACGGCGCTGGGAAGGGTTTGAAAAGTTGCTCGAGGATGAAATGCAAATTTTTACATTTTACCAACTTTGGAGGTAACCCCCGAGGAAACCGTA
>JANLWR010000700.1:0-5472 GCA_031364625.1 Deinococcales bacterium
GCGCAAAAGACGATGTGGTGCCGCTCGAGTACAGCGAAAGAATGGTACGGGCGCTGAAAAAGTACGGCAGCAAACGCGTGAAATTTAAGATTTACAAACACGCAAAACACGATTCCTGGACCAAAACGTATGCCAATCCGAAATTGTATGCCTGGATGCTCGAGCAAAAACGGGTTTAAACCTCGAGTTTGGAACTGCTCCAAAACGAAACGAATTTAAATCTCAAATTTCAAGCAATTAATTCCAGGGCTGGGAAAACGGCACTGTAGGCGGTTGAGTTAAAGGTCATGATTTTAAGGCTGTGTTGCTCGGCATGAGCGCCAATCAAGAAATCCGCCAGTATTCTGCGTGGTAAAACCCCAGCCAGCCGTTTTGTGGCGTATTCACCAAAAGCAATTCCCGCCCGTTCCCAGATCAACTCTGGTACATCCCAAAAAACTTCGATTTCGCTATCTGCAAGGAACTCAATCAATTTGGCACGCAGCTTTGATGCGTTTAATTCGGCAAAAACCATCGGTGAAACAACCAATGGTTCGAGGGCTGCGTGCTTTGAAATGAGCTTCACAGCTCGGGTGTGGTTTGCGTCGTTGACATTAAAAGCCGAAAAAATAATGTTGCTGTCTACGCTAATCATTCTTGTCCCAGCCGCGCATTTCACGAACGAATTTCACGGCGTCACCATTTGTTTCCTGCTCGAGTTCGCTCCAATCGTATTTTTCAAGGTAATCAGCCAGAATCTTCCCCACATCAGGTCGTACTTTGTGAACCTCGAGTACACCATTTTCAACGTGATATTCGACGGTGTCACCTGGTTTTAAGCCAATTTGCTGGCGCACGCTGGCGGGAACGGTTAATTGATTTTTACTGCTGAGAATTCCTGTTGGCATGTGCTTACCATAGCAGTAAGTGAGCTATGCTTACGTGTGATGCTTTACTTTTGACCTAATCGTCGTGCGGCGATGGTTCTCGAGGATCGCAGTAATCAAGCTCGGAGGGTTTAAAATTCCCCTTCACAATCTCGAGTTTGAATTCTTCACCGACCAGCACGCCTTCGGCGGCGGCTTCAAAAGCAAATTGTTGAGAAGTCCCAAGGCGTTCGCCAGCAATCGTCAGTGGTCGTTTCGCCACGTAAATTGGCGCCCAAGGCGTGCAAAAATAATGTCCGACGCGGCTGCCGTTTGGGTAATGCGCGTAATCAATATCGCCGCGTTTGCGGGCGTTTTCAATCTCAGTCCAGATTTCCAAGGTTTTTTGCGGGTTGGGGTTGTAATGCCACATTTCTTTCATGACAATCACGGCTCGAGCGTCGCGTTTTAAAGTGTTGACGGCGTTCGGGTCGGTCATGACCCACATGTCAAAACCAGCTTGGTTGGGCAATGCCGGCAGTTTGGTGCTCGCGCCCAAAACGGGTGATTTGCTAGACTTGGGGTGTTTGGCAAGATTTGGCATGGCAAGACACTGCCCGATGGTGTAATAAATCTCGAGCGCCTTTTGCACGTGCTCTTCGATGCGTTCGTGTAATTCTTGCGAGGCTTTGGGTTGATACAGTCTGTCCACGTAATCGGCTTTGGTGTTCGCTTCGGCTAAGAGTTGCCGCAAATACTCGAGGGTCTTTTGATGCTCGGCTGGCGTGCCGTCTTTTTCAAAGTTGGCGAACAAGCTCTCCAAACGCGGACGAATGGCTTTCAGAGCGCCCATGAGCGCCTCGAGATGTGGTCGCGGGCAAGGTTCGACTTCCGACCAGGGTGGCAGGGTCGCAGGCAGCTCCACATCAATCTGATAGCTCGAGTTGCTGCCCGCCTGCCGCGCCCGAGACAGCCAGCGTTCGACCTGATCGTAAAAGCCCTGGGCTTGCTCGGCGGTAATTTGCGGCACAAAACCAATCGTGCTGGGGTCGGCGGCGTAATCGGAATCCAAGAATTCGTCGCCCAAAGTTTGAAGCGCAAAGGCATTCCAAGTGCAGAGTAACTCGAGTTGAGAGGCGGTGTCCGCCGTCCACGCGTTCTGCCCGTCTGATTTCAATTCAAAACGGGTTTTTTCGGCGCGGTCCAGTTGCTCATGAATGGTTGCGCCCGCGCGTCTGAACGCCTCGAGCAGGTTGGTGTTGACTTCACCCTTGACGAAGGCGAGCACTCGAGTCCAAATCCCTGGTTGTTCCATTGTTCCTCCTGAGGTTATGAAAGACATGTTACCTCATACGTTCCTTATTGAGAATTCGTTCCCAACAACGTGCCAGACGGATTATATCTGCTAGTCTTAAGACTGTCTCGAGTCAACCTCGAGCTTGGAGATCAGCATGAGCCAACCCAACTCAAACAACTCAGTCAGTGAGTTGCGGTACTCCGTGGACGGCATGGACTGCGCCGATTGCGCCCGCAAAATCGAAACCGTTATCTTAAGAACCCCTGGCGCGAGTGAAGGCAAAGTCAATTTCACAGCGCAAACACTGGCGCTCACACTTGACGAAAGCCGCACCCCTCGAGCCACCTTGGAACGAAATATTCGCGCCATTGGCTACGAGGCAAAGCTCAAAACTGATGGAAGCCCAAATCCTGAAGTTCACGATGACGATCATGCGAATCACGACCATGACGTTCAGGCAGATAAAACTGATGCAGGTCACGGTGAAGCGGGTCACGATCATTACGACCCAAGCAATGAGGGCAAAGCTTGGTACAACACCAAACAAGGTCGTCTGGTGGTCATCAGTGGCATCCTGCTTGCTGCCGCTTACGGTTTTGGTTTTCTCGAGCCTCAACTCGCCAATTGGGGGTATATTGCCGCCACCTTGCTTGGCACGTACCCATTGGCGCTCAAAGCCTGGGCTGGGATTCGTTTTGGCGATCCGTTCAGCATCAATACACTGGTCACCATCGCGGCTGTCGGGGCGATAGCGATTGGTCAAGCGCCCGAAGGCGCGGTGGTCGTGTTTTTCTTCGCCATTGGAGAACTGCTCGAAGGCATCGCGGCGGGTCGCGCTCGAGCGGGCATCAAAGCCCTCGCCGCACTTGCCCCAAAAACCGCATTGCTCCTTCTTGACCCCAAAGCAGCACCTGACGGGCTTGGGTCGCTCGAGAACGGTCAGGCACGTGAAATTCTTGCCGAGTCCCTGAAAGTCGGGCAACTCGTGCGGGTCGTCCCTGGCGCTCGAGTTCCTGCCGACGGCACGATCATGGCGGGTGCTTCCAGCCTGGACGATTCACCCGTGACCGGTGAGAGTGTGCCCGTCAATAAAACCATTGGCGATTCGGTTTTCGCGGGCAGCATCAACACCGATGGGTCGCTCGAGGTTCGGGTTGATAAAGCCGCCAGTGACAACACCATCGCCCGCATCATCAAACTGGTTGAGGAAGCCGAGGACGGCAAGGGTCAAACCGCTCGTTTTATAGACCGCTTCTCGAGGTACTGGACGCCTGGCGTGCTGGTGGTGGCGTTGTTGGTCACGATCATCCCACCGTTGTTACTCAATGGCGAATGGCACACTTGGTTGTACAAGGGGATCAGCTTGATCTTGATCGGCTGTCCATGCGCGTTGGTGCTGTCCGTTCCTGCCGCAATCACCTCTGGACTCTCGAGCGGCGCTCGGCGCGGTTTGTTGATTAAAGGCGGCGGCGTCCTCGAAACCATTGGCAGCATCAAAACCATTGCCTTTGACAAGACGGGCACGCTGACCGCAGGTAAACCTCGAGTCACCGACATCATCGCATTGCAAGGCACTGAATCGGATGCGCTCAGGTTCGCCGCCGCCGTGGAGTCAAGCTCGAGTCACCCGCTTGCCAAAGCCATCGTTGCCAAAGCCAAAGCGCAAAAGCTCGAGTTGCCAACTGTGACCGGTGCAAAAGCGATTCAGGGACAAGCCGCGATTGGCAGCATTGACGGGCGCAACTTTGCGGTGGGTTCACCGAAATACGCGGCTGAACGAACAAGCTTCTCGAGCCAAGTGAGCACCCAGATTGCAAGCCTCGAGCAAAGCGGAAAAACCGTGGTGGTGCTCTTGGAGAACGATCAAGCCCTCGCCCTGATTGCGATTCGGGATGAACCTCGAGAGGATGCGCGTCAAGCGATAGCGGAACTGGGAGCGCTTGGAATCTCGAGCGTGATGCTGACCGGAGACAACGCTCGCACGGGCAAGGCGATAGCCGACACGCTCGGTTTGGACGTGCGTGCCGAACTGATGCCCGAGGACAAACTCAAACTGATTACCGAATTCAAAAAACAAGGCAGTGTCGCCATGATCGGTGACGGCATCAACGACGCACCCGCGCTGGCAGCCAGCGACGTTGGCATTGCCATGGGCGGCGGTACGGACGTGGCACTCGAGACGGCAAACGCGGCGCTCCTCCGAAACTCGGTGACGGGCGTGGTTGATCTGGTCAGGCTCTCGAGGGCGGTCATGGGGAATATCAGACAGAACATTACTTTTGCGCTGGGTTTGAAAGCGATTTTTCTGGTGACGACTTTGCTGGGATTGACCAATCTTTGGATGGCGATTTTGTCGGACACGGGCGCAACCGCGCTTGTCACGGCGAATGCGCTAAGATTACTGACGTTCAAACCTCGAGCTTGATTCAGGTCGCTCGAGATTCCAAAACATTTTCATTTCAGGTTTGGGTTTTAGACTGAACGTATGTGGTTAGCGGGTGTACAAGTCCAGCAAAGTTTTCAACCCAGAGCAACCAGACAACTTCCCGGTGTCAATCACGCTCTTAAACCCACTGAACGCAGTCGCACCAGCCTCGTTCTTCGAGCTAGCACTCAACTTCCGAACAACCACCCCCGAACGCAACACCCGTTCAGCCGCGTTATTCGTAGGACTCACTTCAGGTTCAAGCAAAAACCTCAGCAAACTCCCTCGAGCTTGATGCCAAGCCAATTCTCGTTGCAACCGAAGATTATCCTGATTTGACAACCCACCAGGCTCGAGTAACCGATCTAAACGCCTGAGAATGCTTTTCCCAGCTTTATCAAACGCTTCTCGAGTGATTGCATTCGTTTTCAAACTCGAATGCAATTTTAACGCATCCTTGAAAACCTTGCGTAACGCTTTTGGAAACTCTTGTGATCGTCCTCGAACAGGTTTCTCGAAAATTTGCTTTAAGTTCTTTAAAATGTGCGCCATGCACTTTTGTTGCTTTACTTCATCAAAAACTTTCGCGTCATACGTCACAAACCGATCTGTCACCAGAACACCCGCATAATCCTTTGGGATGATCTCCAGCACTTCTAACGCGATTTATCTTGCCGAAAAAGCACAGCCAACATTGGCAAGAAATATTTTTCAAAACAACGATCAGGAAATATTGGACGAGCGATAACTCCATGCCCGTCAGCCTCTCGAGCCACCTTCTCCACTTCAATCCCAGCAAATAAAACCCGCACAATCCTCGAGAATGCCGTGTCATCCGCGTGACGGTAGGCTTGCAAGAATCGCTCGAGTTGGTAGTGTTTGGCTTCCTCGGCAACCAATTTCGG
>JANLWR010000704.1:0-6050 GCA_031364625.1 Deinococcales bacterium
CCGAAATTGGTTGCCGAGGAAGCCAAACACTACCAACTCGAGCGATTCTTGCAAGCCTACCGTCACGCGGATGACACGGCATTCTCGAGGATTGTGCGGGTTTTATTTGCTGGGATTGAAGTGGAGAAGGTGGCTCGAGAGACTGACGGGCATTGAGTTATTTTTCGTACACCACATCACTGCCATTAGACTCGAATGTGTTTTCACCAATTTTGGCGTGCGCTTTTTTCCCCACGTAAATCGCTTCTTTTTGCGACGAAATTTTGTTGTTTGAAACACTCACCGTGCTCGAATCCAGAATTTCAATGCCGTAATTGTCACTTTCAAGGGTGTTGCTCGAGACTTCACCTGAAGAAGTATTCGCAAACGTGATGCCGCTGTAGCTGTTGAACTGAAAAACGCTGCCCACCACACGAACTTTGCCCTTCTTATACAGGCTGAGACCAGACCTGTTGTGGTTCATCTGAACATGGTCAAGCTCGAGGTTTGAATTGTCGGTAATCTCGAGTCCCCGCAAGCTGTTGTCCATAAATTGGCTGTTGCTGATTTTGCCACTCGAGCGCCCATGAACCCAGATGCCGTCACCAACTTTGGCTGGTGAATCCGAACTGAACGCCCCAGAAAAACTGCAACCGTCAATCTTTATTTTTGAATCGACAATGTTCAGCACATCGGCTTTTTGCTTGCCTAAGTGAACGAAGCCAATGCCTTTTAAACTCAGACTCACGTTCACAAAACGCATGACTTCCTGATTCAAACTCGAGATCACACGGGTTTTTGTCGCCCCCATTCCAACCAGAGAAATGGATTTTTGCACGTTAATCAAATGGCTAAGTTTGTAATCGCCCTCGGCTAGAAACAGGGTGTCGCCGTCTTTGGCGGCTCTGAGGCTTCGTTCAAGGTCGTTCAGCGCCACGGTTTTGTTCAGCGCGAGGCTTGGGTTTTTTACCCCAACGAAAAACACGACCAATGTCATTGTGGTTGCCAGCATCAATTTGGGTGACATTCAAACAGCATAGCGCCAAAATCAAAAATCCCCGCTCGAGATTCTTCAAAGCCTGTACTGCTCGAGCTTAAATGTTTCTGGAAGCCTCGAGCGAAGATTCAATTTTTCTTTTCATACACGATCTTTTGACGGTTGTTTTCAAAGGTATTTTGACCGATGGTGGCAGTGGCTTTCTTGGCAACGTAAATGGCTTCGTCATGACGGTTAAAATTATTTTTGGCAACCGTCACGGTGCTTTGTTCCATGATTTCCATGCCAAATTTGTTGGAAATGAGGCGGTTGTTCTCGACCAAACCTTTTGCCGAACCATAAAACGAAATGCCGCTGTCTGCGTTAAAGCTTAAAGTGTTGCCCGAAATCGTGACCGAGGCTTGATCGGAGGCTTGAATCCCCTTTTTCTTGTTGAAGTTCATGAAGCTTCTCAAAACCCGCACTTTGGCAGTCTCCCAAACAGACAAGCCTGCCGCTTCATTGCGGTTAAATTGATTGTTTTCGAGAATCACATCCGAATCGTCCCGAACCTCGAGTCCATTCAGGGCGTTGCGTTCAAAACGGCTGTTGATAATTCTGCCGCTCGAGTGACCGTGAAGCCATACGCCATCACCGTCTTTGCGTGGTGTTTCGGGCGTGTAACCACCCGAAAAGCGACAATCTTCAATCTTGATTTGGGCGTCTTTGATGTCCAGCACATCGGCTTTTTGTTTTCCGGTATGAATAAAACTGATACCTTTCAAGTGCAATTGACCAGTCTTGAACGCCATGACCGCCACACCGACACTCGAGCTGATGCGGGTCAGGGCTTGTCCTGCGCCGATCAAGGAAATGGATTTTTGGACTTTTACGGTGCTCAAAAGTTTGTACTCTCCCGCCGCCAGGAACAACACCGCACCGTCGTCGGCGTTTGCAATGCTTTGCTCGAGGTTGTCAAACGCCACGGTTTTGGTTTTTGGTACAGGGACAATTTCAGGCTCGAGTTTAAAAACTTGCTCGAGTTTCTGCCCGTTTTCGACCATCACCCCAACGTTTTTGCTTTTATACCCCAAAGCGCTCAAACCAATAATGTGTCTTCCTGGTTTTAACTCGTTCAGAACACGCATTTGTGATGCCCGAATGGTGCCTGATAATTGTCCGTCAATATAAAGTTGAGCGTCGGTGTTTGTGCTGATGGTAACCACACCAGGGGCGACCAGACCGATTCGTCCTTGGGTGGTTTCTTGCCAGACGAAATACACGGCTATTGCAATCACCAGAACAGGAATCAACTTACGCCACATGAAATCAGCATAAACGCAAAGTGATCTAAAAACCTTCGAGCTTGTGAAAACACCGTTTCACTCGGAGTTTAACGCAATTTTTGACTTTCCATGCTTGAGTGAATGTTCAAGTAACCCAACCAACCTTTGACTGAAAGTTCGCCCAAACCATTGTGCTCAATTTTCGCGTTTGGGTTTTGTTGCTCGACCAATTTTGCCACGCGCAACGTCTCGAGCCGTGTGTTGTTAAAATCCTCGAGCAAAGCTGCCAGATCACGGTTTGGGTCTGGGTGATAATCTTTTTGTCCATCCGGTTTGAAGGTTTCGCCCAGCGCCACTTTCAGGCGTTCTGTGCCCCAACGTTCAATGCCAATAATATGGCGCAAAGTTGCACGGTGTTTCTCGAGGTTCTGGGCTTTGACGGCATTGATGCGGTTTGCGATTTCACCCTGGGTTTTCTCGAGTCTTAACGTCAGTTGCGCGAAGGTTTGCTTCTGGGCTGGATTTTCGATGAACAATGGAGCGACCAGTTTTAGAACCGTTTCTCGGAGTGCCATGTTTTCAGTTTAAGGCTTTGCGGGTGAACGAAGGGTGAACCTGAACCCTAAAACCAGACTGTCCGACTCGAGAGAATCAATGTCTCAAGATGAAAAATGAAATCAACAAATCTGTAAAATGGATATTGTGCAAATTCCCAAACCTCGAGTTCGACGGTACACCCCAAATGACTTGCCCATCAGCACACATTTTGGGAATTTGGATGCTAAAGCCTGGTATTTTGAACGACTCCGCAAGGCACTTGATGCTGTTGACCACGTTCATGGTGATGGGTATTGGCAACATGTCCGCATTGATGTAAGCGATGATGACAATGGCTGGAGGGCAGGTTTTCATGCTGGTGAACATCGCGCCTGGTTGTTTATTCATGCAGACCAAACCGCCAACAGTTTAGACCTGATTCACGAGTTTGGACATGGACTCGAGGCTTATGGTTTTCAGGACTTGGGTTTTCGACCAAGTGCTTTTGCCCAAAAATTTGAACCCTGGCGGCAAGCCATTATTGTCAGTCAAGCCTACCAAACCTTATTCGCCATGCAAGCTCAAAAAACTCGGGTTTACAAAGGCTTGGTTGGACAAATTGAACGCGTCATCCATCGAGAAACCGTTGTGTACTGCCTCGAGTGGCACGAGCTGTTCGCCCGTTCTTACGCTCAATACATTGCATTACACGGCGACCAAGAAATGAGATTGCAAATAAGCGAAGAGGCTGATTCCGAATCTCGTGAATTGTTGTATCCTATGCAGTGGCAAAGCAGCGATTTTGATCTGATTGCCGAAGAACTTGAACGCTTGTTTTTCAAAAAAGGCTGGCTAACATGACCGCAAAAACAACCGAAAAACCCGCTTTGATTGACCCTGCCGATCCAACAATCAGCATTGATGAAGCCATTCAAAAACTAATTGCCATTGGTGAATCTCCGCGAAACGCCAAGCAGCAAGTCATGGTGGCTCGAGGTTTATGGCAAGCTTCGGGACGTTCCTTAACGCGGCGTGTTGACGGTGAAGAAATCACGTTTATTGCCGATTGAACCCCAAATCTCGAGCGAAACAACGCCCTGACTTTCTCAGGAATCAGTCTCTGGTGCTGTATCAGACGTATCTTTGCATGTGGGTGCTCATTCTTTGCTAGCATTGCTGAATCATTCGCCTCAGGAGATGAAACAATGCTCGAGGTTTCATTGTTCGGCAAACCAACAGTTCGGCTCAATGCGCTCGAGGTCAGCCTTTCGACGCGCAAGGCGCTTGGCTTGGTTGGCTACCTGGCGCTCGAGGGCGCGACCAGCCGTGCAAAGCTGGCAGACTTGCTGTGGGGCGAACTCGACGATTCCGCCGCCCGCACCAACTTGCGCCAAGAACTGCGCCGTATTCGTGCCACAGCACTCGAGGATTGTTTGCTGGTTGAGGGCGATCAATTGAAGCTCAAAGCCCCGCTCGAGACGGATGTGACAAAATTTCAGAACGCCATCAACGCCGAACAATTCGAGGCTGCCCTCGAGTATTGCAAGGGCGTGTTTCTCGAGGGGACAGACTGGCGCGGCGCTCCAGCTTTCGAGGAATGGGTGGATGCCTGGCGCGAAACGCTGTCCAGCCAACGCCGCAACGCCCTGAAACGTCAAGCCGTGGCGCTCGAGGCGGCAGGCAACCCACGCGGCGCACTGGCGGCACATTTGGCGCTGCTCGAGGAGGATGAACTCCAAGAGCACCATCACCGTGAAGCCATGCGGCTGCATTCGATGCTGAACGAGCGCCAAGAGGCGTTGGCGCGGTTTGAGCGCTGCCGCCAGATTTTAAAACAAGAATTGGGACTCGAGCCGCTGCCCGAAACGATTCGTTTAGCCGAAAGAATTCGTTCAGGACGAAACTCGAGCCTTAAACCCAGCAAAACCGCACCATCCGAAAATCCATTTCAAACCCCGCCCATGATCGGGCGCGACCAACTCTGGACGAAACTCGAGACGAGTGAAACCAGCCTGATTTTGATTGAGGGCGAACCAGGCGTCGGCAAAACCCGACTGGCGACAGAATTTGCCAACGCCAGTGGCAATACCCTGATTTTGAGCGGTCAGGAACTCTCGAGCGGCACGCCCTTGTTCCCAGTGGCAAGTGCATTGCGTGCCTATCTTGCCAACCAGCACCTCGAGTTAGAAACCATTTGGCGACACGAAGCCGCCAGACTCGTGCCAGAACTCGAGCCAGACGCGCCCAGCGCCGCCAACGAAGCCCTGCCCGAAGGTCGCGCCCGATTTTTGGAAGGCTTGACCCACGCCCTGATTGCCGCCGTGCAACCCAACGGCACGCTGCTGCTCGATGACTTTCACTGGTTCGACGCGACCAGCAGCGAACTGACGGTGCAACTCTCCAAACGCGCCAAAAGCGCAGGCATCAAACTGATCGCCACCGCCAGACCCAGCGAACTGAGCGAAAACCCCGCCGCGACCCGAGCCATACAGCACCTCGAGCGAGATGGACTCTTGACCCGCTTACCACTCGAGCCACTTTCGGAAACCATGATCTTAAGCCTGGTGCAAGCCATCAGCGGCAACGAAGGCGGCACGATATTTGCCACGCGCTTGTTCACCGCCACCGCCGGAAACCCCTTGTTCGTGCTCGAAACTCTGCGCGACTTGCTCGAGGCAGGAACGCTCTACCGAGACTCGAACGGTATGTGGAGCACACCTTACGATGAGGACACCCAAGATTATGCCGAACTTCCCCTGGCGCAGAGTGTGCGTCAAGCCGTGCTGCAACGCATCGACCGCCTTGGACCCGCCGTGCGCCGAATGCTCGACGCCGCCAGCCTGACCGGAGACGACTTTCAACTGAACGAACTGACGCAAGCCACCGCCCTGGACGAATGGCTGGGCTTGGAAGCACTCGAGCGAGCCAGTAGTGCCGGTATTTTACGCCCCAACCCGCAAGGACACCGCTTCCACCACGACCTGATCCGCCGCAGCCTCAGCAACGCCCTCGGCGCAGACCGCCGCAAGCTGCTGCACAAACGCCTCGCCGCCACGCTCGAGGGCAACCACGGTGAACCCGCCCGCATAGCCGATCATCTCGAGCAAGCCGACCTGAACACCCAAGCCGCACCGTGGCGCATCAAAGCCGCCGAAGCCGCCAGAGCCGTGTACGCTTATGAAGATGCAATCAGGCATTATGCTCAAGCACTTGAAAATGGTTTGCAGGCTCGAGACGTATTTGTAGTTCATAGTGAAATTGCAAAATTGTGG
>JANLWR010000737.1:0-4328 GCA_031364625.1 Deinococcales bacterium
CCCTTGACCCACTCGAGCACCGCGTTTTCGTCCTGTAAAACATGGTGGTAGGTGGTTTCCCAGGCGTCCACTTTAAGCCCCAGGCTGGCGAGCGTTTCGATGTACCAGGCGGCAGGTTTTGGCGCTCGAAGCTTGCTCGAGAATGTTGTCAAATGCGGTTTCCAGGTCTCACTTGAAGTTAAATCCCTTAAAATGGTGTGGCTGGGTTGCTCAAAATTGATTGGCATTTGCACCGCTAAAATTCCGTCAGGCTCGAGTAAATTTGCCAGATTTGGTATCAGTGTTTCATGATCCTCGAGCCATTGCAGCGCCGCGTTGGACACGATCACATCAGGCGGATTTTCGGGCTGCCAAGTGCTTAAATCTGCCAGCACAAACTCGAGGTTTTCATGGTTTAAACTGCCAGATTTCTCGAGCATCTGGGCGCTCGAGTCCACACCAATGATCCTGGCGGATGGGAATTTCTCGAGAAGTTTTGCAGTCAAGTTCCCAGTTCCGCAACCAAGGTCAGCAACATTTTTTGCATCCGGGTTTTCAACCCTTGCCAGCAAGTCAAAAAAGGGTCGGTCACGTTCGCTCGAGAATTTTTGGTATTGGTTGGGATTCCACATTGAATCAGTCTAAATCAAAATCTCGAGATTGTGTTGTTACTGAAGTAGTGACTTTTAAACTTGCTGTAACAAACGTATCCGTTGATACAATCCACGCAACCCAGAACGTTCAGCAATGTTCAAATTTCGACCAAACATCACCGCCTTCACCGACTCGACCAGGGCAAAACTTGTCAACTCCAATTCCAAAATTTGCACTTTTGCCCGCCGTGCATCCTCGAGTTTCGTGAGCACCCCATTGGTGACCTGAATCAGCGTGCTGGTGCGGCATAGACTTAAACCTTCAAAAGTCATCAGGCTTAATATCTCAAACATGGCAACTTCCAGTTCAACCCGTGACGCTCGAGGTTCTGGCGCGTTACCAGCCCCGAGCACAAACCTTGCCGCACTTACGCACCAATCCCTGGCGTCCAACCAAATCTTGGCAACATTGTGCAGCGCTTGAACATCCGATAGCCGCGCATGGGACTCGAGCGCCGCCATTGCGACCAGGGTTTCCAACTCGAGCAACGCATCAGCCACGAGGACATTTTAGAATATCCAACCCGAGTATCCAAACCTATCGAACATGTGCAACTTGAGCTGAACTGTAAGCGTTTTTCATTGCTGAAATGACCACAGTCCAATGAAAACCCGAGCTATCCTTATCTGTATTGCTGATGCAAAACTGATGGCTCGAGCAGGGATTTGAAAGGGATTTAGACATGAAAAAAGTATTTTTATTGATGCTCTCGAGTGTACTGTTGGCAAGTTGCAACCTCGCACCCACCCCAGTTTTAAACACCACCAACATTCTTGGCACGCTCGAGTTACCTTTTGGCGGCAACGACCAACCCAGGTTTAAACCACGCGCCAGCCTAACGCCCATGCCAGACTCGAGCATTTCTGCCATATCAACAGGTTTCGTGACCCGAGATGTTGGTAGCGTGCGAACCTTAACTGCGACGTTCACGATTTTCAATCATGGTTTTTCTTTTTCCAATCTGAGCTTGATCGCTTACGCCAAAACGGGCAATGCAAGCAAAAGCGCCCTAAAAAACATCAACGCTTTTAACGGCGCACCCAGCAGCACCAATGTATACAGTGTTGTTCCAGCCCATGGCACAGACGGTAATGTTGATGTTGCCGAGTTTAAATCAGATTTACAAATTTACACGCCCGACGAAGCCAATAATTTCACCAATGTCGCCAGAAGTACGGGCATCATGAACTCCGGTGAAGAAGCTCTCGAGTACGGTTTTGTGGCACGGCAAAATGCCAGCAGTCACTTGCGGTCAATTGCCAATTTCACAACAGCACAAGTTTCGATTAGCATGAAAATACCAGTCAGTGCCGACGTGACGTCAGGAACGCGTTTTGTCATGACTTTTATCGTTGCCAACGATAACGTGCCACATGTGGTACAAAGCAACGATGAACCCATCAATGGTACGGCAGCCGCTGCTCGAGCCAGTGCGGTTGGCGCAGGAACAGAAATTCGGGCGTTTTACGCCGCCAGAACGGCAGGAGATTATTCATTCCCGTTGGCTTGGACGTTCGGGAGTGTTTTAAAGTACGAACGATTGCAAATCAATACCATTATCCCAGTTGGACCTGGTAGTGATGTCAATTCGTATGGAACGGCGGTCTCTCGAACGTTTAATATACCTTTCTTGCCTGTAAATATTACTAAAGTAACCTTAAGGGTCAAAATAGTTGCTCCTGATGGTCGAACATCATTGCGTGTAAAGTTGACTTCGCCTGGTGGTGTTACAAAAATCATGTATTCAGACCCAAATGGTGAAGACTTCGGTTCTGATTTAAATTTAACATTTGATGATACTTCAACAAATACTCTTACTTTATTTTGTTTTCCTAATTTTGGAGCGTGTAATGGAATGGTTCGACCCATCAATGCCTTATCTGGTTTTAATGGCGCTTTCATTGCTGGAAATTGGACGGTTTCAGTCGATGACAATGGTTTTAGCGGTTTTTCAACACCTGCTACCTTAAACGAATTGGCGCTTCAAATGAGCGTTTCACCCACGCCTTAACAACGACAATCGACTTTTAAACGCAGTCTGGGGTTTACCAGACTGCGTTTCACTTTTAAAAATACTTCACTCGAGAAACCGCATCTCGAGTTAAACTGCATCCGTCATGCTCGAGAGGTTCTATCTATGTCTAATCGTTTTCAAGATTCGGTGGTGATCGTCACAGGCGCAGGTACGGGCATTGGACGCGCCACAGCTCTGGCATTCGCGCTCGAGGGTGCAAAGGTCGTGCTGGCAGAACTCAATCCAGAATTATGCTCGAGTGTCGGTGCCGAAATTCGTGCCGAGAACGGTGTCACACTCGAGATTCCAACCGATGTCAGCAACACCGACAGCGTGACTGCCATGATTGAACGCGTCAAACTCGAGTTTGGACGTGTGGACGTGCTGGTGAACAACGCTGGGGTTTTTCCAAGAATTGCCTGGGACGATTTAACGCTCGAGGCTTGGGATAACACGCACAACATCAATTTGCGCAGCATGTTTTTGTGCTGCAAAGCCGTCACGCCGTTCATGAAAAATCAAAAATCTGGGGTCATCATCAACCTCGCCAGCGTCGTGTTTTTGCTTGGGGCACACACCGATATGACGCATTACATTTCCTCCAAAGGTGGTGTCGTCGGTTTCACGCGCTCACTCGCCCGCGAATTGGGTACACATAACATTCGCGTCAACGCCATCTCGCCAGGTGCGGTGCAAACCGAGTCCGAAGCCGCCAGCGTCACCCCTCGAGACGAGGCGCTGGTCATGGCAAACCAATGCCTGCAAACCAGGGTGCAACCGAGCGACATTGCCAACGCCATTCTGTTTTTCGCATCTGACCACGCTCGAGCGATCACGGGACAAAATCTGGTGGTGGACAACGGCTGGGCAATGAACTGATGTTGGAGGAAGCATGAAAAAACTCGAGGGGAAAATTGCTTTGGTCGCAGGGGCAACACGCGGCGCGGGGCGCGGCATTGCCACGGAACTCGGCGCGGCGGGCGCAACCGTGTACTGTTCAGGTCGAAGCTCGAGTGGAAATCCTTCAGACCTCAACAGAATTGAGACGATAGAGGAAACCGCCGCGCTCGTCTCGAGCCTTGGCGGGGTTGGGATTGCCGTGCGCACCGATCACAGTCAGGAACAGGAAGTCAAAGCCTTATGTGAACGCATCAACCTCGAGCAAGGATGCCTCGATATTCTGGTCAATGACATCTGGGGCGGCGAAAAACTGGTTGAATGGGGTAAAAAATTCTGGGAACTCGAGCTGAGTCAAGCTTTCAAACTGATTGAACGCAGCATTTACACGCACCTCATCACCTCCAGATACGCTACGCCGTTGCTGATCAAAACAGGTAACGCCTTGCTGCTCGAGATTACCGACGGCGAGTACGGCTACTACCGAGGCAACCTGATTTACGACTTCATCAAAAATGCCATCAACCGACTCGCCAAAGCCCAAGCCTTTGAACTGCGCGATTCGGGCGTGACTGTGTGCGCCATCACCCCAGGATTTTTGCGATCAGAAGAAATGCTCGAGCACATGAACGTCACAGCCGACACTTGGCAGAATGCCGAAGATCAAACCTTCGCCACGCAATCCGAAAGCCCCAGGTTTATAGGACGCGGCATTGCGGCACTGGCTTGCGACGAAACTCGAGCACGGTTTCACGGACAGGTGCTCTCGAGTTGGGTGTTGATG
>JANLWR010000741.1:0-3946 GCA_031364625.1 Deinococcales bacterium
GCGGCGTCAATCAATTTTTGGGCGACGATCTCGGCTGGATCGTTCTGGTTTTTTTGCACCATGCTGAGGATCATGTCGTCGGTCAGCATGTTGGAAAGCCCATCGGAGCACAGCAAAATGGTATCGTTTTCGCGCAGCTCGATACCGAACAGATCAAGGCGCAATTGGGGTCTCGAGCCGAGGGCGTTGGTGATGACGTTGCGCCAACGGTGGTTGCGGGCTTCATCTTCGGTAATCACACCCTGGCGCACACGCTCTGCCACCCAGGAATGATCGCGGGTCAGTTGCTGAATTTGATTGCCGCGAATCAGGTACGCCCTGGAGTCGCCAACGTGCCCGACTATCGCGGCGTTGCCGTCAACCACCAGGGCGGTCATGGTGGTGCCCATGCCCCTGGATTCACTGCGTTTGCTGGCGTGCTGATAGACTGCCAAATTGGCGCGTTGCAACGCTCGAGGCAAGCCGTCTGGCGGCACTTGACGGTTTTCGCTCATGGCTTCGACCAGGGTTTGGGTTGCCATTTGACTGGCGACCTCACCGGTGCGGTGTCCACCCATGCCATCTGCCACGATCATGACCTCACCGGCAGAGACGCTGGCGGTTGCCCAGGTGTCCTCGTTTAATGACCGTACTTGACCTGGATGAGAAAGTCCAGCGATTTCGAGGGGTGAAGTGGTCACTGGTGCACTCATCTGTTTGGATTATAACGTCTTGACAGCGATCTGGTGTGCGATTAACACACAAGTAACACCATTTTTATCCATCAACCATCAATTTGGCGTACAACGATTGATACTCGAGCGCGGCGGCGTCCCAACTGACGTTGAGATTCATGCCTGAAAGTGCTTTGGTGCTCCAGGTTGAGGATTGCCAATCGCTTCTGGCAATCCTCAACGCCTCGAGCATCGCGCCAGTTTGATAATTGTGAAAGCCGTAACCTCGTGATTCTGGGACGGTATCGATCAGCCCTCCAGTGTACCTGACGATTGGCACTGTTCCGTAACGCATCGAGATCAGTTGTGACAAACCGCACGGCTCGAAGCGGCTCGGCATCAAAAAGGCATCTGCACCCGCGTAAATTCGGTGTGCAAAGGGTTCGTCAAATTGATCGCTGAAGGCGACTCGGTTGGGAATCTGGTTTTTAAGTGCCTCGAGCGCCTGCCGGTAATGTTCTTCGCCCGAACCGAGCACCACCAAATTCCAATCCTTGACAATGTGATTGAGTGCCGGTAGCACCAAGTCCAGCCCTTTTTGATCGGTCAGCCGTGTGACCATACCCAGTACGGGGCGTGAAGCATCAAGCCCCAATTCTTGGCACAAGGCTGCTCGAGCCGCAGATTTGGCTGGTAAGTTATCGTAATGATGCTCGAGGTACTGGTCGGTGTTGGGATTCCAGTAATCGGTGTCAATGCCGTTCAGAATGCCCTTCACACCCCTGGAACGCAAGAAACCGTCAAGCCCTTCGCCGTATTCTGGGGTTTGAATCTCCTGGGCGTAGGTGGGTGAAACCGTGGTGATTGCGCCGGAAAATGCCAGTCCAGCTTTGGCGCAACTGGCGTCACCGTAATACTCGAGTCCCTCCTGCCCCGCGACCTCGGGCGGCAATCCTGACCATGCCAGCACCTCGGATATGTTCCAGCGTCCCTGATAGGCGAGGTTGTGAATGGAATACACCAATTTTGCCCTTGAACTGCTGTGTGTGACGAGTGGTGCAATCAAACCCGTCTGCCAATCATTCAGGTGAATGACATCGGGTTTTAATTTCAGGAACTCGAGGACAGGCAAAAATGTGCGACAAAAAGCGCTGAAACGCCGAACATCATCAAAATAACCGTAATAATTGGCTCGATCAAAAGCGTGCATTCCCAAGAAGAAATAATCCACACCGTGCCCAGATATTTTCCCAATGCGAAGGGGTTGATACAACCAATCAAAATCCAGTGTCCCAATCAATTCAGGCTTTACTTTTAAACTCGAATACCACGGGCTAAAGACTTTGACACCCATGCCCAGTTTTGCCAGGGCAAGTGGCAGAGCACCCGCGACATCAGCCAAACCACCAGATTTGGAGTACGGGTGAACCTCACTGGAAACAAACGCGATTTGACGAACCATGAAATCCCCCTCTTGACACAAACCCAATACCTGCCTAAAGGTATCATCCTTTGGTCTTGAGATGCTCAAGTCTAAAGTAAACTCGAGATTCGGCTGGAAGCGCAAACTTCCCAGCCCATTTTTCGTGAGTCAAGGCATGTTAAGCTTATGCTTCGTGATTGTACGAAGTTCTGAGTCAAACCCAGCAACAATACTGCAACAATACTTAGTGATACACGTTAAGGGAGGGGTATACGTTGAGCGTAAAACGCACCGCTGCAATACCAGCAACATCAGCCAAAGCTGTCTCGAGTTTGCCAGCTAAAAGCAAAGTCGTCTCGGGTGCGGGCAGTCAAAAAGTCGCAAAACCTTCCCCTAACGCGGCTTCAAAACAACACAGTGCTTCAAAACAACACAGTGCCAAACCCGTCGCGCTCGGCAAGAAGACTGCCATGCCAGCCAAAAGTACGGCTGGCGAAACCGTTGTGACCTCCGCCAAACCAACTCCTAAGTCCACTGAGAAACCCAAAACCATGACTGTTAGCAAACCATCAAAACCAGTTGCGCGAATCGCCGGAAAACCAAGCGCCAAAGCCGCCGCCAAACCAGCCAGCAAAATAGACGCGAGCGCAATCAAAGCCAGCACCGTCAAAGCCAGCGCCGTCAAAACCCCGAGCAAAGTCGAAGCCAAACCGAGCAAAGCCGCACCCAAAGCCGAAGCGAAACCCGTCACCAAAAAAGCGCCCAAAGCTCCAGCCAAACCAATCGAACCGGTCAAAACCATTCGCTCCGACTCCAAACCAGCCAAAGCGGCGGCGGGAAGCAAACTTGCCAAACAAGGCAAGCCTGACACGGCTGGCGGCAAAGGTGCTGGAAAATCCGAGCGCCCCTGGAAAGACACGGCAGCAATCAAAGCCTTGGTCAACAAAGGCAAACGCGAAGGCTTACTGAACACCGCCGACGCCACAGATGCGCTTTCCAAAGCCCTGATCGAACTAGGCATGAACCCAGACGAAACCGACGAATTTGACGATCTTATGCTCTATCTTCAAGCCGAAGGCATCGTCATGGAAGACCTTGCCGAAGAGGAAGAACTCGAGATTGAGGAAGACCTCGACGGCGGCAGCGACGAGGAGAGCGAAGAGGACACCGAAAACCGTTTCGCCGAAGAGAGCGCCCGTTTAACCACCAACGACCCCGTGCGCCAATATTTGCACGAGATTGGGCGGGTTTCACTGTTGACGCTCGAGGAAGAAATTGACCTGGCGCGTCGCGTCGAGGAGGGCGAAGAAGCCAAAAAAGACCTGGCCGCCGCCCCTGATGACCTCGAGGAGCGCTCGAGGCGCGGACTTGTTCGCAAAGGTCAAGACGGCGACGCCGCACGTCAACATTTGATTGAAGCCAATCTTCGCCTTGTGGTCAGTATCGCCAAAAAATACACTGGACGCGGCATGAGCTTTCTGGATTTGATTCAAGAAGGCAACCAAGGTCTGATTCGTGCGGTTGAAAAGTTTGAGTACAAACGCCGTTACAAGTTTTCGACCTATGCCACCTGGTGGATTCGTCAAGCCATCAACCGTGCGATTGCCGACCAAGCCCGCACGATTCGCATTCCGGTGCACATGGTCGAAACCATCAACAAACTGACCCGCACCGCCAGACAATTGCAACAAGAACTGAGCCGCGAACCCAGCTTTGAAGAAATCGCCGAAGCCATGGGACCAGGTTGGACGGCAGAAAAAGTCGAAGAGGTTCAAAAAGTCTCGCAAGAACCAGTCTCGCTCGAGACGCCAATCGGTGACGAGAAAGACAGTTTCTACGGCGATTTTATTCCAGACGACAACCTCGATAC
>JANLWR010000745.1:0-6203 GCA_031364625.1 Deinococcales bacterium
GTTTGGATTGCAGGATTGGGTTTGAACATGCGTTGGTGGCGGAGACGAAAGCGTGGGAGGAGACTCGGAATGAAATGCAAGCGAAAGCGGTGTGGCGGTTTGGGGTGGATGAAGCTCGAATGAAGTTAATGCACTGGTATCCTCGACCAACAATTTAAGCTGGACGCGCCACGAGGGAAAACTCGAGGGCAAAACGCAGACTGCAAAGATTATTTTGAGAGTTGCTTGAATTCCTCGAGCAGCCCTGCCACGTAATCAAAACCGTTCTGCCAGAAATTTGGATCTGAAAGGTTCACACCCATGCCTGCCACCAATTCTTCAGGGCTGGCACTTTCGCCACTCGAGAGAAACTTGATGTATTTGGGCACAAACGATTCACCCTCGAGTTTGTACTGACGGTAGAGTGCAAAGACCATCAACATTCCAAACGCGTAGGCGTAACAGTAAAAACGGTAACTGATGACGTGCGGAATGCCGATCCAACCCCAACGATCACCGCCGGTTTGTGTCACCGAATCGCCGTAAAAACGTTTGATGGTGTCCGACCAAAGCTCACCAAAACGCTGGCTCGAGACGACACCGTTTGCGCGTTCCTGGTGTGCCAGTTGCTCCCAGCGCGTGATCTGAATTTGGCGGTAACAGGTGCTGGCAACATCCTCCAGCAGTTTGGCGATCAAGGCGCGGCGCTCAACGGCGGGCGCAACCTCGAGCAAGTAATCCATGAGTATCATTTCGCAGAACACGCTGGCGGTTTCGGCGAGCGGCAAGCTGTGACCGTAATTCACCATTTTCAAGCTTCTCGAGAGTTCGGCATGAACCCCGTGACCAAGCTCGTGTGCGAGGGTGAAGACATCATCGAGTTTACCCGTGAAATTGGTCAGAATATACGCGTTGTGGCTCGGCGTAAAACTCGAGCAGAATGCCCCGCCGCGTTTGCCGTCTCGAGGATTCAGGTCAACGCGGTTTTCAACAAAAAATGCTTTTGCAAGCGATTCAAGTGTTGGACTGAACCGCGCAAAAGCCTTCAAAATTAAACCCTGAGCCTGTTCGTAGGTGTAAGTGGTTTCAGACGCCTCGAGCGGCGCATACATGTCAAAACTCGAGAAATCATCAATGCCCAAAACTTTGGCTTTGACTTGAAAAAACTCTTGCAAAATGCCCGCGTTTTTCTCGGCGCTCGCCATTAAAGCTTCAATGCTGCCTAGCGACAATTCGTTGCTGAGGGCATTTGGTTCCATCACGTCGCTGTGATGGCGCAAACCAATGTCGAGTTTCCAATCCTGGTACACAGTATTAAAAATAAAAGTCAGCACGTGCTCTTGCACCTCGAGCGCGTTGTTTTGGGCTTGTTTGGCAGCACGGCGCAAAGCCCGGTTTGGATGGCTCGAGAATTGCCTCAATTCCGAGAGTTGATACGTGCCGAGCACGCCGTCCACCTCGAGTTCGACTTTGATTTTGCTGGTAATTTCCGTGTACAACTGCCCCCAAGCGTTGCGTCCAGTCAAGGCTTTGCTGGTCATCAGTTGTTCTTCGGCTTCGGACAAGGTGTGCGGCGTGAAGGCGCGTGTTGTGGTTAAAAAGTGCTTGTACTGAGCCAGCTTGCTTGATTCACTCCATGCCTTAAAAATATCCTCAGGCAACCCAATCAACTCGAGCCGCACAAAAACCAGCAAATTATTGGTTTCGTTGGCTGCCAAACGTACCCGATCAAGCAAGCTCTTGACAGCCAAATCCTCGATGTTTGCCGCAAAACACAGCCCGGCGTACCAAGTTGGTTTGTACGATTGGACGACCAAATCAAAATACTCCTCGAGCATTTCAAAAGCTTGCTCTGGACTCAAACTCGAGATTCTGGTCTTGAACCGTTCAGCAAACGCGGTCGCTGTCGTTCGCGCCGCACTTGAATCCAACTCGAGTTGCGGGTCGTTGATGCTTTGGTAAATGCCGCTCAAGTCCCATTGGACATCGGGTTTTTCTAACACTTGGGTCATGGATTCTCCTAAAATTTAATGAAACAGTAGCGTCATTATGAAAAAAACCAGCAAAATGCCAGCCAGAATCATCAACAGTGGTGGCAAGACCACTTGATACGCCGCCACCGTCAAGGCGATAAAGTCTTTCCAATCGGGTTTAATAGGGGTTTCATTGACTCCCGCAGGTTCAAATTGATCGCTTTTATACACCCCTGGTGGCATTTCGGGTTTTTGACTCATCGGATCAGTTTAACGTTTTAGCCGTAAAAAACTGTTCCAAGATCGTGACCTCGAGACTTCAAAGCACAATCTCGAGTAGTCTATAAGCATGAAACCGGATTTACAAAAACACTTGGGCACCAAAGTACGAATTGTGATTGACCGTCCGATAGGTACAAAACACCCAAAATATAAGTCCACGATTTACCCAGTCAACTGCGGCTTTATTCCCAAAACCATCTCTGGCGATGGACGCGAAGTTGATGTTTACGTGCTTGGCATCTCTGAAACCCTGAAACCATTTACCGAAATTGATGTCGATATTATTGCCCTGATCATCCGCCAAGACGACCTTGAAGACAAACTTGTCGGCAGCGCCGACGGTGTAATTTACAGCGAAGATGAGATTTTAAAAGTGCTCGAGTTTCAAGAAAAATTCTTTCAATCCAGGGTGATCTTGAAAACAACGCCAACTGGGTGACACTTCTACCGCCCCAATCGCAGTACATTAATGCCATGTTTGAGATCAAACGCCGTAAAAGTGTTGCCGTCAATGTGGGTGGGGTCTGGGTCGGGGGCGAAAACCCTGTGGTCGTGCAGAGCATGACCAACACCGACACCGCCGACGCGAAGGGCACTGCCAACCAAATCATCGAACTTGCCCACGCGGGCAGCGAACTGGTGCGCATCACGGTCAACAACCACGACGCCGCTCGAGCCGTGCCAGAAGTTGTGGCACGAATAGAAGAGGCGGGTTATCCCGTGCCTGTGATTGGCGATTTTCATTACAACGGTCATATTTTGCTGCGCGAATTTCCAGAAACGGCGCGGCTGCTCGCCAAGTACCGCATCAACCCAGGCAATGTCGGCGTCGGCGAAAAGCACGATGCCAACTTTAAAACCATGATCGAGGTCGCCAAAGAATTCAATAAACCTGTCCGCATCGGTGTGAACTGGGGCAGCCTGGATCAGAGCAAAGTCGTGCGCATGATGGACGAAAACACCCGCAGCGACACTCCAATCTCGAGTGACGAGTTAATGATTGCCGCGATGCTCGAGAGTGGACTTGAAAGCGCCGAAATGGCACAAAGTTACGGCTTGGCTCGAGACATGATTATTATTTCTGCCAAAATCTCCAACGCCCCAATGCTCTGGGATGTCTACCGCAAACTTGCCGCCAGTTGCGACTACGCGCTTCACCTGGGCTTGACCGAGGCTGGCATGGGCATGAAGGGCATTGCCGCCTCGAGCGTCGCCCTGTCGCCCCTTCTAGCGGAAGGCATCGGCGACACGATCCGCGTGTCCTTGACCCCAGAACCGGGCGCGACCCGCAAACTCGAGGTGGAAGTCGCAAAGCAAATCCTGCAAGCTGTGGGCATTCGCACCTTCAGCCCGCAAGTGACCGCCTGCCCGGGTTGCGGACGTACCACCAGCAGCCTTTTTCAAGTGCTGGCGCAAGACATTCAAACCGACCTGGACGCCAACATGCCCGCCTGGAAAACCAAATACCCGGGCGTCGAAGTTTTGAAAGTCGCCGTGATGGGCTGTGTGGTCAACGGACCAGGCGAATCCAAACATGCCGACATTGGCATATCACTTCCAGGCACGGGTGAAGAACCTCGAGCACCCGTGTACCGAGACGGGCAACTTGTGACCACGCTGAAAGGGGCGCACATTGCCCAAGAGTTTATGCAAATGGTTAGTGAATATATTGAGAACAGGTTTGGAACTCGAGCTTCGGAGTAAAGTTTTTGCGCACTCACACGAGGGACTTTTATGCGTTCCCCTCTCATCCCCAGCCCTTCTCTCCGAGGAGAGAAGGGAGCTTTGTTGATTTCTCGAGAAGCCAAGAAATTGTGTTTTCAACCCTCTTTCGCGCAGCGACCTTGCCCGAAGCGATCCCGCCCGTCAGGTGCATGTTTGGGATCAAGACAGGTGCGTTTTAAGGTCAAGAAGCGAGAGAGGGTGATGAGCCTCGGCGAGCGCCCCAAGCCCGTCAGGTGCTGCTGTAAGGGGCAAGAAGTCGGGTGAGAGCTTCAGGTAAGCAATTGCACATTTTCTCGTGTTCAAAACAAGTTTATTGAGGGTGTATCGAATTTCGGTTTTTCGATTCACTTTACATTTTTTCGTTAATTAACAATGCTCGAGCCATGTTCTTCAGCATCAAAGGACCTTCAAAAATCCATCCCGAATAAACTTGCACCAAACTCGCCCCAGCATCCAAGCGTTGTTGCACGTCATCGCCGCTCGAGATTCCACCAACCGAGATGATGGGCAGTTTGCCGCCCAGTTGGGTATTCAGGTGCTTTAGAATCTCGAGGCTTTTTTGTTTTAACGGTGCGCCCGACAAGCCCCCAGCCTGTTCAATCTGGGTTTTCAAACCATCTCGAGCCAGGGTGGTGTTGGTGGCGATAATGCCTGAGAGTTTGTGAGTCTCGAGCAGCAACAAAATCTGGTCGAGTTGTTCAAAACTTAAATCTGGTGCGACTTTGAGTAACACTGGTTTTTGGGTTTCTTGCACGTTCGCAAAATCCATCACGGTTTCGAGCAGCACCTCGAGTTTGTCTTTGTCTTGCAACTAGCGCAAATTTGGTGTGTTGGGTGAACTGACATTCAACACAAAGTAATCGCCGTACTCCCAGAGTTTTTTCAGGCTCGAGAGGTAATCATTTGGCGCATCCTCGAGCGCCGTGATTTTGGATTTTCCAAGGTTGATGCCGAGCGGAATTTTGAGTTTGCCGTGCGTGTGCCGCCACAACTCGAGCCTTGCCGCAATCACACTCGCGCCGTCGTTGTTGAAGCCCATGCGGTTGATGATGGCGTTGTCTTCTGGAAGTCGGAACAACCTGGGCTTTGGATTGCCAGACTGCCCCAGCGCGGTCACGCTGCCGATTTCGACAAATCCAAAACCGAGCGCCGACCATGCAGGTAGTGCCAAGGCATTCTTGTCAAATCCCGCCGCCAAACCCACAGGATTGGGAAACTCGAGGTTCCAGAGTTTGACTTTCAAGCGTTCGTCTTGCGGTTTGCAAATTTGTCCGATGAACCCGAGCATGGTTTTACTCATGCTCGAGGCGCGTAATGCTTTCATGACCAGATCGTGGACGTGTTCGGGGTCAAGCTTAAAAAGGAGTGGTTTGAGAAATTCGTACATCATGAACTCGAGGCGTCAAACACAACTTGACCGCGAACAATCGTGATTGCCGCCCAGCCTGTTAACTCCTGCCCAGCCCAAGGACTGCCAAAGTTCGCTTTGGTTTTAAAACTCGAGGGTTCAACCGTTTTTTTGGTGGTCAGGTCGAACAGCACCAGATCGGCGGGCATTCCCACCTCGAGTTTTGGTTCGGGAATTCCCAATACTTTTGCCGCGCCTGTGGTCATGAGTTTAAGGAGTTTCTCGAGCGACAGTTTTCCAGAAGCCACAAAATGCGTGTAAAGCAGTGGAAACGCCAGTTCGATATTCGCAATCCCAAACGGAGCCTCGAGCAAATCTTGTTCTTTTTCGGCTTTGGTGTGCGGCGCGTGATCTGTTCCGATGCAATCCACCGTGCCATCAACCAGACCCGCCAGAAGCGCATCACAGTCAGATTGCAGGCGCAGTGGCGGCGCGACTTTGAACATGGCATCAAACGTCTCGAGTTTGGAATCGGTCAAGGTCAAATGATGCGGTCCAACCTCGCAAGTGACATTGACCCCTCGAGCTTTTGCCTCACGAACCAGTTGCAAACCTCGAGCGGTGGAAAGATGCTGAATGTGTAATCTTGCGCCTGTAACCGCGCAAATTTCCAAATCTCGAGCAATTCTGGCGGCTTCGGCGGCGGCTGGGTTGCCTGGAAGTCCAAGGCGTTCTGAAACCTCGCCTTCGTTCATCACGCCATCACCGCGCAAACTGGCGTCTTCGGCGTGAACGCTGACCACCAAGCCCAGGGCAGGGGCGTACTCGAGTCCGCGACGCAGCACACCCGCGTCCTCGTTGGTGCGACCATCATCGGTCAGCATGACTGCGCCAGC
>JANLWR010000772.1:0-3202 GCA_031364625.1 Deinococcales bacterium
GACCCAAGCCCGTTAGGTGCTGTTGTAGGGTCAAGAAGCTGCGCCCTTTTTGCTAACCCCCATGAAAGGCACAATCCCATGAATCCAATATTGATCGGTCAACCATTAACAGCGCACGACGTGGTGCGTGTCGCTCGAGAATTTCAACCTGTGGCACTCGCACCCGAAGCCAAAGCCGAAGTTCTGGCATCTCGAGCGTATGTCGAAAAGCTGGTGCTCGAGAACAAAACGGTTTACGGCATCACGACGGGTTTTGGGAAATTCTCGAATGTGCGAATTGCGCCCGAGGACACGCGTTTGTTGCAACGCAATTTGATTCTTTCTCATGCGATGGGCGTGGGCGAACCACTGGCGCAAGATGTCACTCGAGCCATGTTGTTGCTTCGGGCGCAAAGTTTGTCGTTTGGCGTTTCTGGTATTCGGCTCGAGGTGATTGAACTGATCCTCGAGTGTCTGAATCGCGGCGTGCATCCGATCATTCCAGCCCAAGGCAGCGTTGGTGCGTCGGGCGATCTTGCGCCGCTCGCCCACATGAGCCTGATGCTGATCGGCGAGGGAAATGCCTGGTTTGGTGGGCAGGTCATGCCCGCACACCGTGCGCTCGAGAAGGCGGGTTTGAAACCCATCACGCTCGAGGCGAAGGAAGGTCTGGCGCTGATTAACGGCACGCAAGCCATGACCGCCATCGGGGCTTTAACGCTTCACGATGCGCTCGAGTTGGCAACGGTTGCCGACATCACGGGCGCGATGAGTCTCGAGGCGCTCAAAGGCACACTGAGCGCATTTGACGCTCGAGTTTCACGGGTTCGCCCGCATCCTGGCATGATCGAGGTTGCCGAGAACGTGCGAAAACTGGGTGCGAACAGCCCGATTCACCGCTCGCACGAGGACTGCGAAAAAGTTCAGGATGCGTACAGTTTGCGCTGCATCTCGCAAGTTCATGGGGCAAGCCGTGATGCGCTGCGTCACGCGCTCGAGGTGGTGACGCGAGAAGTCAACGCGGTCACGGACAATCCACTGATTTTTCACAACGACGATACTGTGATTTCTGGCGGGAATTTTCACGGGCAACCCGTGGCGCTCGTCATGGATTACGCCAAAATTGCAATTGCCGAACTCGCCAATATTTCCGAACGCCGCATTGAGCACATGCTCGACCCCGCGCTTTCGGGAATGCCCGGATTTCTTGCCATGCAAGGCGGCTTGAACAGCGGCTTGATGATCTCGCAGTACACCGCCGCCAGTTTGGTCAGCGAAAATAAAGTCTTGGCACACCCCGCCAGCGTGGACAGCATTCCGACCAGTGCCAACCAAGAAGACCACGTTTCGATGGGCACGACCAGCGCCAGACAGTGTGCCATGATCCTCGAGAATGCGCGATGGGTTTTTGCCATCGAACTGGTTAACGCCACGCAGGCGCTCGGGTTTCATACGCCACTCGAGCCAGGAGATGGGGTCAAAGCCGCCAGGGATGCCGTGCGAAATGTTGTGCCACCCCTCGAGCGTGACCGCATCATGACGGGTGATCTCGAGGCGGCGAGGGGTTTGATTGTGTCTGGGAGGTTGCGGGCTGCGGTGGAAGCGGCGGTTGGAGTGTTGCATTAGAGGGTTGGAATTTACTGAATTATTCATTGTGTTTTGCAATTATAATGTAATCAATATTACGATAAAGCACATTTTCACCAAGTAGATCAGTAAGTCTATGCCTTTTTGAGTGTATTCCTTTTAGATAATTCTGATATTCTTTTATATAGCATACAGTTTGAGACTTTATTTCTCCTTTTAATTCTGGTGAGATTATTGAAAATAAAGTTTGATAAAAATTGTCACGATTATTTTTAAATTCCATTTCAATTTCAGAAAAATTCATACCAAAGACTTCTTCACAAAAGTGACCGAGAATTGCTGAAAGATTAGCAGTTCTAGCAAGCGGTGGTGGGTATTTTTTAACACTATTTGGATCAAATATCCATTCTATAGCATGTGAAAATAAAAAATTAGTAACAAGTATTGAAATACCAAATAATTCAATTAATTTTTGACTATCTTCAAAAACCCAAGAATTTTCAGAGTTTTTATCAATATATGTTGATATATAGTAAAGATATTGTGTGCATAAACAAGCTGAAATAGAATCAGCATCAATTTCGATCATTTCATCTCTATTTTTTACCGTAATATAATCTGCATCAAATTCTTCAAACAAAACAGACCCCAGATCTGAAGACAAATGTCCTCTTCTAATATGCGCAATTTCATGTCCAAAAATATACCAAAATGCAACTTTACACATAAATTCTGCATAAACTAATCGTTTCGGGCATTTTGGTTTTAAAATACCATAATTTAAAGCAGCAATTTCGGATGGTATTTCATTTAGAATTATTTCTTTATCTTCTTCTAAGCCAGAGTCTCCAATATGAGGTAAAAATTCTTTTCTGCTCATTAACATATGAAAAAACTTGTAAATTATTAGTATTGCACCATGGCTGATAGATATTATTTCAATTTCACCATCTTTAATACTTCTAGCATTAAATCTTTCATCAATATTTACCAATATTAAAGGTGGCTCTTGGTTTACATTTTGTGATTTATCCGAAAATTCCAAAAATCTCCTCATTTCATCGGAAAATTTTTTGAGATCAGGGAGCGCCAGTTTTGCTTCTTGGCTCAAAATCCCTTTTTCTGGAAATGCTTTTTTTATTATTTCAATTAACCTTGCATTCTTCATATTCACTCGACAACTGTAGCAAGAATTTGGCGCTCTCAGGCGACTTGAAATTTGCTCACAACTATTTGAGTCTGGTGTACCGCAAGTACACCGTTACAAAAACCTGATCTTGTCCAATCAAATCCCAAACTCGAGCTTCAAAACCGATTGCGTTTAACTCGAGAAATACCCATCCAAACCCAGCATTCGTGCCAAACCCCAATCAAATGCCGTCATGATTTCTTCGGTTAAGTTACCAACCAAGTCAAGCAGTTGCTCTTCTCGGTCTATGGTCAGCAGTTGACTGACGTTCACAACTGATGCTTTTGGTAATCCTGTTTCGTGCGCCTCGAGCAACATGTTTCCAGGGAATGCGGCAAGGGCGAGGTTGGAAGATAAAATCGCGCAAATCACGGTTGGTAAGCTACTGTTGTTGGTAAAATTTGCTTGAACGATCAGCACTGGACGGTTAAAACCTGGTGCGTGACC
>JANLWR010000168.1:0-1614 GCA_031364625.1 Deinococcales bacterium
ATAAAAAACTAAAAATAGTATATACAGGTGGCTTACAAGTCTGGCAAAATATACCTTTTGTGCTTAAAATTATATCGGAAAAGCAATATCATTTGTATTTTGATTTTACGTTTTACGTATCTGATAAAAATAAATTTAAAAAGCTATTAGAGCATTATAATTTAATTGATTTGGTAGATTTTGATACTTTGCCGCATTTGGAAGTATTAGAAAAGTATAAGAATTTTAATCTTGGCTTGGTTATTCGAGATGAAAATATTGTTAATAAAGTTTCGTTGCCAACAAAATTAATTGAGTACATATCTTATGGTCTGGTTCCAATTATAAAAAATCCTAATATTGGCGACTTCGTAAAATTAAACTATTCCTTCGTGGAATTTGAGAATTTGTTGAATACAATTCCAGAAGCCTCCGAACTTAAAAAGATGAGGGATTGGAATTTTGAAGTTATGGATCAGATTTACGCAAATTTTATTGAAAACAGTAGAAAACTTATAGACATTTGCAAAAATTCTTGATTTTTTCACCAAGTTAAATAATTCAAACAAGTTTTAAATGATCCCCTGAATTTGTTGAGATTCCTTGTTAAGATTACAACCGTTCTCGAGGTCGTCTCTCGAGGCAAGGAGCGTCTTTGTACTGGATTTCCCGTCTGAACTCGAGATACCCGATAGTCGTGCTGTTGGTCTGGCTGGTCATTTTTGTGATTGCGATTCCGCTGGCGTCCAAAGCCGGCTCGAGGTTTGACGCGTCTGGCGGTGGCGTGCCGAATTCGGAGTGGGAACGCGTCACACGCATTCTCGGCACGGAATTTCCTCAATCCGAAATTGGCGAGTCGTTTATTCTGGTTTCAGACTCGAGTTTGGCATTTCAAGACAAGCAATTTCTCGAGCTTTACGGTTTACTGTTAAAAAGACTAAGTGCCTTGAACGGAATTCTCGAGATTGTTCGGTTCGACACGCCAAATTCTCCCATTCTGGCTTTTGGACAGGTTCAAAATCGTTTTGTCACGGTGACTCGTATTTCGGCGCTGTACGGAAATTCTGCGTTGCTCGAGAATATGCGTATTGCGGTGCAAGAGATTGTGCCTAAATCCGAATCTCAAGGTTCGGTAAAAACTCCTGAAACTCAGTTTTTAATGACAGGCTCGAGCGCGGTCATTCAAGATGTTGCGCGGTTGATCGAAAGCGACGTGCGGCGCGGCGAACTGACCGCATTACCGCTGACCGCCGTTGTGTTGGTGTTTGCTTTTGGAGCTTTGATCGCGGCGGGTTTACCGATTGTGGTTGGGGTTTTTTCGATCACCGTCACCTTGGCTTGCGTTTATGTCGCCACCTTCATCATGCCCTTCTCGAGTTTTGCCCAGAGTGTGGTGACGCTTTTTGGTTTGGGTGCTGGCATCGATTACGCCCTGTTGGTCGTTAACCGATTTCGTGAGGCTTTGGAGGGCAATCCTGACCCTTGAGCCGCCGCGCTCGTGGCGACCCGCTCGGCTGGGCGTTCGGTGGTGTTTAGCGGTTTGACCGTGGCGATTGCCATGTTGGGTTTGCTCGTACCGAATCTGGCTTTGATTCGTTCGATGGGCGTGGCAGGGTTGCTGACCATCACCGTGAC
>JANLWR010000855.1:0-10589 GCA_031364625.1 Deinococcales bacterium
CGTACACTTTGCACGACCCTGACATGTTCAACCAACACGCCAAGCTTTAACAAGAAAGGGTGTCCAACCACTGGACACCCTTAAAACTTATTCGCCTTGCTCTTCGGCTTCAAGTGCTGCTCGAGCTTCCTGGATTTGCTCAGGCGTGGCGCGTGGTAGGGAGTCAATGGTTATTGTCACCATGCGATCAAGTTCTTCTTCGGTGACGTGTGGTGCTTCTTCAATCTCGAGTTCAGGTATGGTCATGACCGTATTGTACGCCAGCGTGACGTTTTGGGCATTTGTTGCAACCCGCCCATTTCATGCAATTGACGACTGCATGAAATCCCAAGCCGTCAGACACGCACAAAGCTGATTTCATGCAATCAAAACTTACGTCCAGACCCTCGAGCCACCTGGAATCAATACGCCAATCACTCGAGCACCGTAAGCGAAACGGTCATGTTGGACAAGACATTCAACATGCCACACTCGAGCAAGAGGTCATTTTATGGAACACAAACAATTCAGGGTACGCCCAAAGCCAGTAAAGCGCGACATCAAAGACCTGGGTGAAGATGCCCAAGAAATCTACAAAGCCGCCACGTATCTTGCAGGCTTAGAAGTCATGCTGTCACGCGAGTACAACGGGGCTTCTACGGTCAACGACACCGCAGGACTTGCCAAGGTGCAAACGAAATACGAAACCCTCAAAACCGCCCGAGAAGCCGTGAACAAAGTCATGTCGGTGTGGATCGAGAAACCCGCCGAATTCGTGCTAATTTCAAACATGGGTTACTGCGATGATTTTTATTTACGAGTGAACGAGGAAGAATTCCGCACCGTCGAAAGCGAAGACGCGGATCAAGACCAGTTGCAAGACTGAATAAATCACTTTTACCGAGCCGCGAAAGTGATTTGTGAAGCTCGAGAGATAAGACCTTGCTTTTTTGTGATGTGGTCGTCCCAGAAGGTGTTTATGACTGATGCCCAATACGAAGCAGATCGCCAAAAAATTGTGCGCGAGATGGAAGCCGCCCGTCGCCCGTTTAACCCTGCCGCAATTCGCCCAGGCTCACGTCAAACACCCCCAGGTGCAGCTTTCTTTGCGGACATGCGTGCTGAAGCCGAAGAGCAATTCAGAACAATCTCGAGCATCGATGCTGTGAACGATTGAGGACTGGAAACCACATTCGCGCCCTCGAGAATGTGGGTGCAGCAAGGCGCTTTTATCACTGACTCGAGGTTGTCACAAAATGTGACAACCTGTGGATAACTTTTTCGTAACTCGAGTTCACTGTGCTGAGGCGCACCAAGGAAAAAACTGAAACCCCCCAGAATCGTCAACTCAAAAGACTCAAAAGGTAGGTTTGTGGGCTTTTGAGTCTTTTGAGTTTGGGAATCCAGACACCGTAACAAAATGTTACGGTGTGAAATTTCCTCGAGATATGGGTTCGATTCAATCGAAGTCATTTTTATACCGTCCTGGACAGTGGCTCAAATTTGAGCAGTGATGAACTCGAGTTTAAAAGTCACAGGCTCATGTCGAGGACTTGAGCAGCTTGAATCAGCAGTGAGAACAACTTCAACGCTTTACGAGTACCGCGCCCATTTTCGTCAACTAACACGAAACGCTTTGCAAGCCTGGGCGGGTTCGGTGTTGGCGGGTTGTCAGGGTCACTCGAGACTTTAAACGCCGCCAACCAAACAGCGAATTCATCCCAGCCGCCCAAACCATTGATGAGGTCAATCAAGCGCGGGTCTCCTGGCAGCACGGGCGATTGTTCAGCTTCCTCGAGCGCCGCCGCCAGACTTGGGTTCTCTCGTTTGGCACGCTCGAGGTCAACGGCGTTCAGGTCAAAAAATTCTGTAGGTTCACGGTCTTTTAAAACTCGAGTTGTCGCAGTTGTGGGTGGAATCACGGTCACGCTCGAGAGTGCTTCAAACTTTTTTACGAGGTTTCGAGCGTCCAATTGAGTGATCTTGTTACCCGAAGGCAGGGTTTCAAACAAGGTTTCTAGCGTGTCACTCGAAATTCGATCTTGCAACAATGCCGATGCAAAAACTGTTCGCGCAGCAACACCGATTTGACCTTGAGCAGCGAACTCGAGCGCCGGACAACGTTTAATCACTTGGACGTACTTCATCCATTTTCGAGAGTTGCTGTAAGACATGCACCCGTTCAGTTCGGATTCAACCCACGCCCGAAGCTTTATTGGGTCATGCTCGAGAATTTCATCAGCTTCAAGAACCGCGCCGCCCACGTCCTTCACAGTCTCGAGCAGGTTGTTCTCGAGCTTACGGATTGAACTCGAGATTGAATCACGCAACGCGGTCAAACGTGTTGAATCGTCATTTGCGATTGTCACAGAAGGGTTTTTCATGTCTCGAGCTTCCAGTTTCGGGCGGTCATGATTCAGGTACGAACGCGGTCAGCAGCGCCAGCGGAACACGGTTTCGATCACCAAAACCCACGCCAGACCTTGAAGCCACTCGAGCCGCCAGGTGTGGCGGTAAGCCCATCAAGCGACCAGCGACAACGGCTTTGGCGTAACCAGACAAGGCGACAGGCTCAAGCAACTTGTACGCCCAGTCAGAAATTGACCACAAGCCCCATTGAGGTGTTGGCACGCGCTCAACTTGGAGTAAAGCCCGTCGAGGATCTTGCGGGTCTTCTTCGAGAACCTTGGCGCGGTACACTTCGCCGTCAAGGGCGCGAATGTTCACGCCAACTCGAGGACGGGCTTGAAACTCAATCCCCTTGTTTTTCAAATACGCGTAAATCTTGCCCGAAGGAATGGTCATTCCATTGTTCTGGTCAATTTCTATTTCTGTGACGGTTCTCGAGCCACGCCTGAACAGCGCATTCAACAAGTGCGCTTTACTGAGTGGTGTCTCCCAAAACAATTGTGCATCACGAGGAACTTTGTCACACGCTTTTTTCCAAGCGGCACGGTCTTCACCTTCAACGAACACGGGTGGCACAGGGCGCAGTGATCGCACGTACCCCACGCTGTCCGAAAATGACACCCGCTCGAGTTGCATGACCCGCAATTCACGCATGATTTCAGGAAAATGCTGAGGGTTTTGCCACTCCCCAAACGGGTCAAGCTCACTTAAATTAAGGTCAGTCCAATGCACTCGAGCAACGAACACCCGCCAGCAGACAGAAAACTCGAGCCTGATTAAGACTCGAGTTCTAAATGGTGATGCAGATTTTAGTTTTCGTCTCGAGCTTTGACGGGCAATGGCGGAAAAACACCTTTTTCGCGGATCGGATCAAAGATTTCCCTCTGAACACGAGTATCAAAAAGGTCGAGCTTTTCTGGGTCGTCCATGATGTCCCAAATAATGCTTCGTAAGGCAAGCATAAACCCCTTAAATGATTCGGTTGCTCGCCCATCACTCTCTTGAAGATGAATACCCGCTCGGATTTTTGCCGCGTTCAACACGAGACTCGAGCCATCCTGAACTCGAGACAACCAGGAGTCAAGCGAAACTTGCAACCCTCGAGCCTCAGAAATCAAAGCCCGTGCAGTTTGAATGCCTTCGGGCGTTGAGGGTCTTAAATCCCGCATATGCTCGAGAAGACCATCAAGGTCTTTTGAGGCTTGCTGACGGGAGTCGGATTGTTCAAGCAGAAACCATAGCGCGGCTTTGAGTGTGGCGAGTTCCTTATCTGTGCTTTTCAGGTTGCCAGCTTGTTCGACTTCGCCAGTGAGGTCGTGAATACTTTTCAAGCCAGACTTTGAATACAAGCCATGCACTATAGGGCGACCCGTAGGCAATGCTACACCCGCGTCCTCTCGAGCTTTAAACCCCGCCCCGTGCCGAGGGCAAACGTTAAAGCCAACTCGGGAAGGATTACCGCATTGACGCCCATCTTTTTTGACGCGCTGACAACGGGCGCAAACCCCACCATTCGGCAGGGTCATTGTAGGCTCGAGGTTTGGCGTGTTGTCACTCATGGTTTTTAAACCGCCTGAGCTTTCCCCAACCTCGAGAAATCGCTCGCCCTCAACTCGAGTGCAATGAATGCCAGCGCGTTCCGTGCTCGAGTTTCTGCGCCATCCCCTTCAAAAACTGCCAGCGTTAACAACTCAGCAGGCGATGAGAGCGAATCGGTGACAATGCGCCACGGCGCAGCGTCGGTATCAGCAGGCAAAACCTCAGATACAACATTAATTGTGGATTGCGTCTCGAGGCAAATCAACTGTGTTTTTTCGGCATTCCAAACCCAAGTCATGCCAGACCCCCAGTGCTCGAGAACGCCTTGTGTATACTGATTTGCAAAACGACACTGGCAGCTACAGACTCAACTTGGGCGACAAAAACCGCCGACTGCATCAGACGGTCAGACACTTCTAAACAAGAATTGAAGTCATCCGTTTTAAAGGCTTCATCCTCGAGCGCCGCAAAAACTTTCATGCTCGAGGCATTCGCAAGTTTCAGTGCTACCAAAGCTTTTTGGTACGCTTCAAGCTCGAGTTTTAACAAACGGTTTAAGGCTTTCTTGGGGGCTTTGCGGTTCATGGCTTTCCTTCCTTCGATGGTTAAAACAATGGTTTTGTGTCACCCGTCTGCAATAACTCTGATTAAGCCTTTCATGGGGATTTACGGGTGACACAAAACCTGTGGGGAACGCATAACTCGAGGTTGAATCAATCCTCGAGCAGCGGTTCAAGCAATTTGGCGTAATGCTCTTTTGGTGTTGCAAACTCGAGGGCAGCAGTAGCGATCTTTTGCAGCACGCCCTCGAGCCGTTCGGTTTCCCGAGCCACATCAAGCGCCAGGTCGGTGATGCTCGAGTTCACGGTGAGACCAGCACGCTCGAGGGCTTCGCGCCAGGTCATACCGTGAACTCGAGCATGGCGAATACTTTCAAGTTGTTGCAACCACAAGGAAGGAAACTCAGACCCGACGAAGGATACGCCGTGGCAAAGTGCGAGGGCTTCAAGACATTCTCGAGCTTGACGGTAGGACGAAAAGCCATAAGCGTGAATGGTCATCATGACGGGAATCATGGTTTTGACAGGTGACGCGGGCGCAACTGGCACAACTTGAGAGTGCTGTTCGTGGTGTGATCGGTACAGGTGCAGTGCCTCACGACCCCCAGGCAGATTGTCAATGACTTGCTCGAGAATCAAGACTCGAGATGCAAGGGCTTCAAGCTCGAGAGACATTAAAATTCCTCACTTTGCGGGTCGGGAATACCAAGCTCAGACCAATTGAAACTGACATTTGGCAGACCTTCCAAAACACTAACCATTGGGTGGACAGCTTGGCGCAAGACGCTGAGATCGGCTCGAGCTTCAATAAGCACTTGAAGCGGGTCTACCATGTTGACGGAGCGGAAACTTGAAAGTGATGGATCGCCAAGCAATGCCTCGAGTGGTTTGTCCGCTTTCCGTGCCACTTTCACAGCTTCAACCACGGGTTCGGGAATTTTTCGTTCACCAAAAAGACCGCGTTGAACATTGAAACCCAGTGTTTCAAGTCGAGATGCGATATTCCGAGCTTGACGCGCCGAAATGCCAAGGATGGTTGTCAACTCTTTTGAAGTAATCATTTTCACATCTCGAGCTTGCAAACTTGGGCGGTCAGACTTCCAGGGCGGCAATGGTCGGAAGCCCAAGGAAACGATTCGCGCACCATGCGCGGGGAGACTCACCGCGCACAGTTGCAAGTTTATTGAATGGACATTACTAAAATATTGGAAGCAGGAGCACAAGAGCAAGTTCGACGTGATGTACGGACAGCACTTGATAACTCGAGCGCCGCCTTTTTGGGCGTACAGAAATTGAACGAGAAACTGAACAAGTTCTTCGATGTTCGAGGCATGGCAAAAGCCCAAGGCGGAGACCCTGGGGAGGTTTTGAGGTTAAAAACACAGATTCGGAGTCTCGAGGCACGTCTTGCCAAGCTCGAGGAAGGTCAAACACGTCACACGACGCGATTGGATAAGCATCTGACCCGCAGCAAAGCACACGGCGCACGCCTTGGGCATCTGGAGAGTGCCGTGCTCGAGCCATTGGCAAAAGCCGCCGAAGCAATACAAGAAGAACGACTCGAGCAATTCGCGTTTGAATCTCAGCGTGACGCAATTCTCGCCAAAGCCGATGGACTCATGGACTCTTTGGGTTTCGCCAAGGTTGACGGTTTTTTGCGAGGCGGTCTTCTCGAGGAAGCCAGAGCCGCAGTCACCGAAGCGGAACAAGAAGCTCGAGAAGTCGCACAAATCAAAGCCGAAGCCGCCCGAGATCAAAAACGAATGGGGCGATAAGGCATGGCAGATAAAACAATCGAAATTGGTTTAAATGCCAAGCTGAACGTTCAAACCAATGGCACGGAAAGTCTTGACGTTCTGAAGGCTCGAGCGATTGCCGCCAGTGACGCAATCAAAAGCCTATCCGAGAGTGGCGACGCGGGATTGATGGAATTGGGCAGCCAAATAGAACGGGCTTCAAAAGGTATCGCCTCGAGCTTAGATGCTCTTAAACAAACCGCTCAGAACGCTCAAAATGTTGTTCCCTCGAGCCAAAGCTACAGGCAATTGCAAAATGGTGTTCAATCCCTTGCTCCAGCCCTAGCAGGCATACAACTCCCAAGCGATGCCGCCAGACTCCAAGCCCGTCTTGACCGTCTCGAGGTTCACAACCAACAAGCCCAAGCGGCAGGGAACAACACCGACAAGGAAACCCAAGCACTTCAACAAGCCGCCAAAGCCCTCGATGCGATCCGAGACAGGTTTAAGAACACCCCAAGCGCAGGCGGAACGGGAGGCGGAGGAATCCCACCCAAACCACCAACCCCACCAGGCGACCCAGGAGACGAACCCAGCAAGTTCAAAGCTTTCATGGATCGCATCAAAGCCATGTACGCCCAAGACGCTACAAGGGGCATTGCAGGCGGCGCTCGAGCTTTAGGAGGTTCAGGCGCGGGTGAGGCAGTCATGGGCGGTCTTGGGATGCTCGAGGGCGCAAGTGCGGTACTTGCCCCAATTGCCATTGGTGCAGCTATTATTGGTGGAGTCAACGCAGCAGCGAACGCATTACAACAAGCGAACGCGCCAGGGCGGAACGAACTGACCGCATCGGCAGACCTTGCCCGACAGTACGGGTACAGCGGCAATCCGAACCGCTTATTCCGAGATCAAACGGGCATGAGCAGCCCTGAATTGCTGAAATACAATTTTACAGGACGTGACGCTGCTCGAGTTGCCAGCATTTATGACCGACCAGGGTCAATGCAACGCGACACAACCGACATTCTCAAATTTGCCCGAACCACAGGCTTAGACGAAAGTCGAGTGGCAGGCGTCGCTCGAGCGTTCAGTGTTGGCGGCGCGACCAACCAAACCCAGAACCTCGAGACAATGAAATTGGCTTTGGCAGAAGGGTTGAAACTCGGTATCAGCCAAAGCCAAACCATGCAGAACCTTCTTGGTTTTGCAGAAAACAGCTATCGTCAAGGGCGCAGCGTCACATCTCAGGGCGTGGCGTATCAAGCCAGCCTGTTAAAAGCCCTTGCCGACACGGGCAACCCGCTCTTAAAAGGCGCAGGCGGTGCGAGTGCAGCCGAGAAAATCTCGAATTTTGCCACAGGCGGCGGCGACCTCAGTCAGCAGTTAATTCTTGGTAATCGTTTGGGTGGACCACCCAGCGCCAAAGAATTGAACTTGACAGGCAACCAAGCGATTGCTTACGAGAAACTTAGGAAAGCCAGCCCGATCCAAGCCCTTCAAATCGCCCTCGAGCTTGCCAAATCAAACCGAAGCACGCCATTCAGTAACAAGCTTTTGCAAACCCAACTTGATATTTACGGCAAAGACCCTAGCTTGCTTGACGCCGTTTTCAAAAGTTACGGTATGAGCGCTGAGGAACGCTTGAGTTACGAGAATGGCGGTCTTCGAGGTATCGCAAACCGAACGAATGCCAACATTCCACGGTACAAGACAGGGCAAGCCCTCGGGCGAGATGAGCAAGGCAAGAACCCTTACGAATTCTCGAGCCGACGCCAAGCCGTACAAGACGCGGAATCAGAATACAAAGCCCAAATCTCGAGTGTTTACGCCCTTGGTGGACTCGAGGAACAAGCCCGAAGCCTCAGAAACACGTTTAGAGACTTGGGGACAACCATCGGGAATTTCATCGGCAAAGCCCAAAGCCGCCCTGATCCGTTCGGGAACTCGAGTTACGGCGGTTTCGCCGGACAACAAACAAACCTGTGGGCTGGACGCTTACCTGACGGCAGCACCATTCCAAACTCGATTGCAGATTTCACCAACCCAAACCCAAGAATTGCAGCAGAAACCAGATCACGACTCGAGAATTACCTGAAAACATCGGGGGCTGATCGAGCAGCACTACGACGAGTTGGGCTTGATCCAAACAATCCGATCCCTGCGAACATCAAAAAGGATGAACAGCGCGACGCGTTCTTGGCAGACCTTCAACGGCGTGACCCGTACCAATATCAAACGCTGATGAGGGTCATTGACAACTCGAATAACCCGACCAGCGTCACAAACTCGAGCATTGCCAACATGGGTGCAACCACAAGTTTTGACGTTGGAGAACAGTACAGCGCCGAAACTCGAGGCAAGTTCCCAAACTTACCAGTCCAACACCAAGGGCGTGACGTGGTTGTGAATGGCGGCGAAGGCGCACCCGTCAAATCGCCGTTTAATGGCATTGTGCTTCAGGCAGGCTCGAGCGCAGGTTACGGCAACAGCGTTGTGCTAGACCTCAGAAACGGGTATCACTGCATTTTCGGGCATTTTCAAAAGGTCAACGTTGCCAAAGGGCAGCACATCACCAAAGGGCAAATCATTGGTTTTCAAGGACACACGGGCAACGCGACAGCGCCGCATGTTCACATCGAAATACGCCGCGCCAAAGACAGTGGCGCATTCTCTGGGAGTGCCATCACCAACCCTCAAGAATTTGATCAAGTTTTCGCCGCCAGTGTCAACGGAGTCGCCAGACTCCCCACATCACAAGCCAACCCAGCCCCAGCAGGGAGGCTTGCCCAGTACGCCGCAAACAAAGGTTTTGAACCCAGTTTCACACAAGGCGTTCAGAGTATCGCTGCAAGCATGGGTGTCGCACCAAATGACCTGATGAGCGTGATCGGTTTTGAAACAATGGGCAGTTATTCTGTCAGTGAAAACCGCACACCTGGAGTCATGGGCTTGATCCAATTCAATGCCGACGCCGCTCGAGCAATGGGAACAACCCAAGAAGCCCTTGGGAAAATGACGCGCACACAACAACTCGAGTTCGTTCAAAAGTACATGAACCGCAAGCAAGCCACTTACGGAACTCGAGGCAAGCCAGCAGGCACGATAGCCCAAGCCATCGCTCGAGGTGGGAGTGATTTGACAGACCTTTACACGGGCATTATCGCCCCGTATTTTGCGGATGCGCCCGATTCAACCACGGTCTACAGCAAGACAGGCACGCCAGCCTCTCGAGCCGCGTACATGGCAAACGCCAAGAATTTTGATGGAAGCATTGACGGTAAAAAAGACGGGAAAATTACCAAAGCCGAGTTGGGCGCAGCCATTGCCAGATACCAGGCAGCCCAAGGCTTACAAGCCAACACTCGAGACTCGAGCAACCCAGCAGGCGAACGACTTGCAACCGTGCGCTTTGAAGGCTTGGATCATATTCAAGTGACCGGACTCAATCCTCGAGCCGCAGCGCAGGTTAAAGCCAGCGTCAAAACCATTGCTCAAATTGCTGGAAACCCAAAATCATACGAAGGTGTTTAAAGCTTGTCACAACCAAATCAAAACACCCTGAACTTATGGAGTCAGGGTGTTTTGATTTGGTTGTGAGTGTTTCACGCTGTCGCTCGAGTTTGAAACAAGGCGCGGAAGTTACCTTCAAGCCCTAGTTCAAACTCGAGGTGAGCACTTGGGTCTTCAATACACGCGACCATCATCAAGTGAAACACGAAAACTCGAGCCAAGATTATTCCTTTAAATTCCGAATCAGACCTTTCAAAAAACTCAATCAGCAATGCCACATTGTCCGAGATTAGATTTTCAAAATCCTCGAATAGCTCAGCAGGCAGCGCGATCTGTCCAATTTCAAAAAGTAATGCTCTCACCGCAAAGCCGAAAGCAAACAGTGCTTGGGTCGGTTCGACTCGAGACTCAAGCAAGACCAGCATGGCAATGCCTTGGTCAAGCACGAGTTTGTACGTCAACGAAAAATACGAAGTGTCCGTGCAGCGTTTTTGAACTCGTTCGAGGATTTCCTGACACCACGCAAGGCGTTCGAGGGCGGTGTCAAGGTCTTGGACTGATGTTCCTGTTTTTGAGGCGGTGGTTTCTTGCACAGTTTTTACAGCATCTTCGACCAGTGGGGTCAAGCTCAAAAGCACCTCATGGTCGTATCGCATTTTGGCGTTTTTTTGGGAAAAGTCAGTCATGGTTTTAACCTTTCAAAAACTCGAGAAACAAAAGCTCGAGTTGTGCATTGGAGTGCTTGTTAAGCCACTGGTTGAGTTCGGTCAATTGCTCGAGGGTGAGATTGTCCAAACTTTTAAGTTTTGTAGTACGCCCGACCACATGCGCGACGAATTGACGGACGAAGCTCGAG
>JANLWR010000956.1:0-4779 GCA_031364625.1 Deinococcales bacterium
GTTTGGAAACCAAAAAGCAGTTTACGCTGCCTCGGATGGGGTTTGGGCAATGTTTTATGCCATTCTTAATCGCCCTGCTGTACCCATGAGCATTCATAATGCGGCGGTGCGGCTCGAAACCGAACCAGAGCAAGACATTTACTTTTTTAGCGTGAGTGATACGGCGATCACACAAGGCGCTTTTCACCAAGGTTGGGTTTATATTTTGCCTTCGGACAGTTTTGAGCAAGAGCCGTCCCAAGTGCGTGAAGGCGTCAAAGCCCAAGCGCATCATTGGGCAAGTTTGCAGGCGGTCAAGCCGTTATTTCAGGTGACTGTTGATGCTGCTGATTTTCCGTTTCTCGAGCAAATCCGAGCGCACAACGATGAAATTCTTTGGCAACGGGTTGAACGCAACCGCGACGGCTTTCCTTGGCTCGAGGATTGAAAGGCAGTTCTTTCAAGTTTCTGAGACTTTGGAGTAGAATCAAACCAATGAAGGGCTTTGCTACAAAACTCGAGATTCCAGAGTGTAACCTGCGCTCGAGTTTTGTCTTGTCCTCCCCTGCGGGGGATATTTTGATTTTGGGCTTGAAGCCTTAACGAATTGCCGTAACCCATCTTAGGGCGCATGGCTGACTGTGCGCCCTTCTTCTTGAAGGAGAACCCAAAAATGCTCGACATTAAATTTATTCGTGAAAACCCCGAAACCGTGAAAAAAGCGATTCTCGAGAAAGCTGCAAAACTCGATTTGGACGCGCTGCTCGAGTTGGATGGCAAGATTTTGAGCTTGCGCAAAGAAACCGAGGAAATGCAAGCCGAAGCGAACCGTGTGGCGAAAGAAATTCCCAAAGCCGAGGCAAGCGAACGGGCTGGAATGATCGCCAACGGTAAAAACTTGAAAAATAAACTGACCGATCTCGAGCCTGCATTGCGCAAACTCGAGGCTGAATTGCGCGAGTTGATGTTGCAAGTGCCGCAAATCCCGTGGGTTGGTGCGCCTGTGGGTGCGGACGAAAGTTTCAACCTCGAGATCAAAAAAGTCGGCATACCTCGGGATTTTGATTTTGCGCCGCTCGACCATGTGGCATTGATTGAAAAAAATGGCTGGGGCGAACTCGAGCGCATCTCGAGGATTTCTGGGACGCGTTCTTATGCTTTAAAGGGCGATCTTGCAGTTTACGAACAAGCGCTGTTGCGGTTTGCCTTTGACCAGATGATTGCGGCGGGTTTTACCGCCATGACCGTGCCAAGTTACGCCAGGGAAGAAGTTTTTACCGCGCACGGGCAGTTTCCTGCTGCCAGGGATCAGGTTTATGAGATGGAAGGTTCGGAATTATTTCTGTCTGGCACTGCCGAAGTGCTCTTGAACAGCCTTCACGCTGGCGAGATTCTGACCGAAGATGATCTGGCGGCAGCTTACGTGGCAATCTCGCCATGTTTCCGTGCCGAAGCCGGCGCGGCGGGCAAGGACACCAGAGGTTTAATTCGGGTGCATCAATTCAACAAAGTCGAACAATACGTGCTGTGCAAAGCTGACCCGCTCGAGTCTGAAATGTGGTTTGAAAAACTCTTGGGCAATGCAGAAAGTTTGCTCCAAGCGCTCGAGTTGCCGTATCGCTTGCTCGAGACGAGCACGGGCGACATGGGGACGGGCAAAGTGCGTATGATCGACCTCGAGAGTTGGGTTCCGAGCGAAAACCGTTACCGCGAGACGCATTCGTGCAGTGCGCTTCACGACTGGCAGGCAAGGCGGGCGAATTTGCGTTACCGTGACGCGGACGGCAAAGTGCGTCATGCCTTCACGCTGAACAACACCGCGCTGGCAACCCCAAGAATTTTGGTCATGATGCTCGAGAACCATCAAAACCCTGATGGTACGGTCAACATTCCAAGCGCGGTGCAACCGTACATGAACGGGAAAACCAAACTCGAGGCGACCAAAAAACGCGTTTGAGGTTCGGGTAGGGTGCGCCTGCGTGACGGTGCGCACGGCGCACCCTACCAATTGGTCTTTGTCTTCTGGATCAACCAAAGTCTGCACCTTTTGCCGTCATTTTGGTCACGCTCGAGGCTCGAGTGATTTGTTTTATAATTTGCCCATGCAAAAAGCGATTTATCCAGGTTCGTTCGACCCGATGACCAACGGGCATCTTGATATTGTCACTCGAGCCTCGAAGATTTTTGACCATGTGACGGTGGCGGTGTTGCAAAACCGTTCGAAGCGTGGCACGAATTTGTTCGAGGTCGAGGAGCGAATGCAGATCATTCGTGATTCCACGGCGCATTTAGCGAATGTCAGTGTCGATTCGTTTCAGGGTTTGACCGCAGAATACGCCAGGGATTTGCATGTCAAGGTGATCGTGCGCGGTCTTCGAGCCATTTCGGATTACGAGTCTGAGCTTCAAATCGCGCACCTCAACCGTCAACTCAACCGCGACCTCGAGACGGTTTTTATCATGGCGGCAACGCGTTGGAGTTATGTCTCGAGCACGATGGCGAAAGAGATTGCGAGTTACGGCGGTGACATTTTAAAGCTTGTGCCTGCCGCCAGTGCCAAAGCCTTGAAAGAACGCTACGCGGCTTTAAATCAAGCCGCGACTTGAAACACGGTTGAAAAACCTGGCTCGAGTTAAACTTTGGGCGTGAGTTATTTGATTTCTGGAATGGCGGCAAACAACACCTTGCGGGTCATGGCGGCAGACACGACTGGCATTGTCGAAACGGCTCGAGTCAAACACGAGACGAGCGCCACAGCAACGGCTGCCCTCGGTCGAACGTTAACGGGGTCGTTGCTGCTGGCGCAAGTCTTGACCAAACGCGATCATGACCGTGTGACCGTGCGGGTTCAGGGCGACGGTCCGATTGGTTGGGTGGTCTGCGAGGGCAGCAAAGACGGCATCACGCGGGGTTACGTCAAACATCCCGAAGCCGACCTGCCCGCTCGAGCATCTGACGGCAAGCTGGATGTAGGAAGTTTGATCGGCTTAAACGGTGATTTTGCGGTCACGCGCCTTCTCGAGAACACCGAACCGTACACGGGCAGCGTCGAACTCGTGTCTGCCGAAATTGCCGAGGACATGGCAACGTATTTGGCGCATTCGGAACAAATTCCTAGTGCGGTCATGCTTGGCGTGCATGTGAGTGCCAGGGGCGTGACCCATGCGGGTGGTTTGATCGTACAAGCCATGCCAGGGGTAACGGACGCAACCCTCGCCAAACTGGAATCCAACATCAAAAACATGGGAACGTTCACGAATGCCATGAGGCTCGAGAATGGTTTGTTGGGCGCGATCAACCAAGCGCTGCACGAACTTGATTTTGAAGCCAACCCGAACGCGCTTGAGCTTTTATGGCAATGCCGGTGCGGTCGTGACAAAGCCTTGCAATCCCTGACTTTTTTTGGGAACGTCGAACGCCAAGAGATGATTGAAAATGGTGGGCAAGAAGTGGTCTGTCACTGGTGCAACGAAAAATACTTGATCACACCCAGTGAGCTTGCCAAGCTCGAGTTGCAAGCCTAATGCAAGCCTCGAGAATCGCGCTGGCGGTCATTATGGTGGCGGCTGGCGTGATTCATTTTGTCAATCCGAAAATTTACGTGTCGATCATGCCAAAGTACCTGCCGTGGCATCTGGCATTGGTTTACATTTCGGGTTTTCTCGAGATTCTGTTCGGGGTTGGGTTATTGACAGGCTTCTCGAGGGTTGCCGCTTGGGGTTTGATCGCGTTGCTGGTGGCGGTGTTTCCCGCAAACCTGAACATGGCACTGCATACCGAGCTTGCCCCGCAAATCCCTGGTGTCTTGCTGTGGGTACGCTTGCCGCTTCAAGCTGTTTTGATTTGGTGGGCTTGGCAGTTCACAAAAATTTGAATAAAAAAAACCGCCTCAAAGCGGTGATGTCAAACAGTATACAGCCCTATGCGCTATCCGTCAAGTTTATGCACTCGAGTCGTGCTGTACAAGTTACTCGAGCTTAAAAGTTTTTTGGGCAGCCCGAATTCTGATACACCTCGAGCGTTTTAATCCAAACTTGGTGTTAACGCATGGTGCAGTACAACCTCGAGCCGTTGTTGTTGCCCCAGGTTTATTGGTTGTTCAACGATTCAAAATGCGTTGTCATTTCTTTCAGCCACAGCATTTCTACTATTGTACGCAATCGCTTTTGCTGTACACTGCCAATAAGACGATTGTGCCGACCCGAATTATCATAAATAAGTGCTTTATCAACCAGTTGCAAAGCCAATGGCAGATTCTCGAGACTGCGTTTGTACCGCCTGAGAATATCTTCATCTGGTACGTTATGCCCACCTGCTCGGACACGATCTGCAACGCGGTTCAAGAGAATTTCGGGTTTGGTAACACCCGTGTACAACAACCAAATTCGGTAAATAACAAATCATTCGAGGCAAGCCTCGAGGTATTCAACTTCATTCCCGACCTTCATCCCCAAACAAACTCGCCTGCACAACAAACTGACGGTACTCTCCTCCACCTTGATTCCGAACGTAATTCGCAATCGTCTTCTCACTTCCATGCTTCCCAACGCTCGCCACAAAATACCCGCTCGACCACAGCTTTCCTCCGCGCAATTCCTTCCTTAGCCCCTTCACTTGTTCCAAAATCCACCTCGCTGTAATACTTTTAATCCTCGTGATGATTTCTGTAGGGCTATACGTTGGAACGCTCTGAACTAGAAAATGCACGTGATCTTTATCCGCCCCAATCTCGAGAAACACAATCTCATACGTCTCTTCAATGAATGCACAAGCCTCTTTTAATTCGTGCTCAACGTCGGG
>JANLWR010000970.1:0-7789 GCA_031364625.1 Deinococcales bacterium
CCTCACCACCGATTTGATTGTGGGTTTCCCGTCCGAGACCGAAGCCGATTTCCTCGAGACGCTGTCCTTATACGAAGAGGTTGGGTTTGACAGCGCCTACACGTTTATTTACAGCGCCAGGGCTGGCACACCAAGTTACAAGCATTTCGATGACCAGCCCAAAGAGGTCAAAGGCGAGCGCTTAACCAGATTGATCGAACGGCAACGACACTGGGCGCAAGTTAAAAACTCAAGTCTCATCGGTAAAGAGGTCGAAGTCTTGCTGCGCGGACCTGCGTATGAACCAACCTTTATGGAAGGTCACACGCAGGCGCACCATCCAATTTTGCTGCCAGCCAGCGAAGCCCCGTTCCCAGGTTTGTACCGCGCCAGGGTCGAACACGCCACGCCTCACATGGTCTTTGGCAAAGTTACGCAAACCATCCAAACATCCCTCATCACACCAGCGCTGTACAGTTCACCGGTGATTCCCAGCGCCACGATGACATGAACTCGAGCAGACTCCCAGCCCTCGCCTTAGCCGTCCTTTTTGCGGTGGGTTGCTTTTATGCCGTTTTTGGCACGATCAGCTTGTTGTTTGGGGTTAAAGTTGGCTATCAACTCTGGTGGCTCGAGCTTGTGATCGCAGCAGTCTGTGTTTGGTTGGGCTTGCAAGCGTTTTCTCGAGTCGAAAACCGTCAAAACATCAACCCTCGCATCGACAGGGGAGAGCGAGCGATTTGGCGTCTGGCTTACCGCAAAGGTTGGAAACTTAGTTTAAAAGATATTCTCGAAGGCACAATGTTGGACGAGAATTCTGCGCTTTCCGCGCTCAGGTCACTCGAGGCAAAACAACAAGCCCGACTCGAGCCGGACGGAATTTGGACGCTGCTCGAAAAAGCTTAAAACAATGGTTGCTCGAGCATTGATTTGAGACTCAGGTTAACTGGTTGCAGCCACTTTAAAGCTGTCTCGAGCACCAGATCATGCCCCTGCTCGAGGGCGGTCAAATCATCGGTCATGGTGTAATCAGGCTCGAGTTTTTCAGGGATGGATTCACCGTCCGCAAAAAGGTTTTTGACGGCTGCCAGGCGCAATTCGCTTTGATCCAAGAGTTGCAACGGTGCGAGCGCGGTTTGGCACAAGCCGTAACTTGGTTCGCCAATAAAACGCGCCAGTTGTTCGCGTTGCAAGATCAGTGCCATCAATTCGGCGGCGCTGGCGGTGCTCGAGTTGGTCAGCACGATCAAATTCCCTTTGAAGGTTGTTGGTTTTGGCAGCGAGTATCTCGAGGTTTTGTTGCCAACCGCCGCTTCAATACCGCCATTTTTCAGGCTGTACAATTGCGTCGCGCCCCTCGAGCGCAACCTTAAGGCAGCTCCGTCGTGAAAGGCGCTTAAAGTCAACAGCATTTCCTCGAGAAGACCGCCCGTGTTAAACCTTAAGTCCAGAATCAACGAACTTGCGCCGCTCGAGATGAGTTTGGCAATCTGTTCGTGGACCCGAGCGGCAGTGCCTGACAAGCGAAACGACGGAATGCGCAGATAAGCAATTTTTGGTTTTGGCAAGCTCGATTCTGGAAAAGCCAGATTGGTCAGCCAACCCAATTCTGGTGACATGCTTTTGACAAATTTGACGCCGCGACGCTCGAGCGAAATCGTGACGGGCGTGTTGTCGCCAAACTCGAGTTTTTTGATCCAAGCTTGATTGTTGCGGCTGATGCTGGTGATGACATCGCCGACCATGACCCTGGCTTTGTCGGCGGGGCTGTTGTCGAGTACGCGGTACACCAAGTTTTGACGCAATTCGATACCAAGCCCAAACCTGGCATCGTTCAAGGTGTCACCCCGAGCTTCAGACCGTTTCTGAGCGGCTTGTTCAGGATTTAAGAATCTCGAGGTTTTGTCGGGCAGCGCTTTGGTTATTTTGCCCAACTCGTCATGAATTTTGCTGGTCGGACAGTTTGCATCGTCGTCGCAAAGGTTTGCCACTGCAATTTCAAGATTGGATTTGATGGCTTTAAGATCAAGTTTTTCTGGTTCGACATAATAATCTTCAACATAACCCAAAAATTGATTTGCCAAATCCGAAGCCGGACTGGCGAACGCTCGAGTCACCCAAAGCCAGAGTAGTAAAAAGGCGAGCCATAATTTGAATTGCACCATTGAAGTTTAACCAAAAATCGGAGTGCTGTGAACAATCACTGACCACCAATGTTCAGGCTCTTCACCCGCACACTCGAGCCTCCGACGCCGCCCATTTTAAACTCGAGGTCGTCGGCGACAGCTTCAATGTTCTGCAACAACTCGAGAAAATTACCTGCGACGGTGAACACCTCGAGCGGATGAGCAACCTTGCCGTTTTCGATCCAGAAGCCGTCGGCTTGCAATGAAAAATCCCCATTGATCGAGTTCGCACCGGCGTGATAGCCGTGAATCGCGGTCAAAAGCACGCCCTGCTCAATGGACGAGATTAATTCTAGTTGTGTGAAAGTACCTGGTTCGTTGTAAAAATTTGACGGCGAAACTCCGACAGTGCCACGGTAGCCGTACCTAGCACCGTGTCCGGTACTTTGCATCCCGACTTTGGCGGCGGTTTCGGTGTTGTGCATGAAGTTCTTCAAGACGCCGCGCTCGAGCAACACGAGTTTCTGGCTTGGAAAACCTTCCGCATCAAACGGTCTGGAGTCAATGCCGCCCGTTCTGGTGGCATCGTCGAGAATACTGATGACGCTTGAGCCAATACTTTGCTGGAGTTTGCCAGCCAATGGACTTTTACCGTCCTGGACTTGTTTGGCGCTGAACATGCCCGCGAAAGTGCCCAAAAATGTTGCCATGCAATCGCGGTCAATCACGACTGGATACGCCCCACTGGGCGCGGCTTGACCGCCGAGCATCGCCAAAGATTTGCGCACCGCCTCGAGCGCGGTCTGGTTTGGGTCAAGTTGTTCAAACTCTCGAGAAAACTTGAACTCGAAAGCAGATTTATTCTGCCCATTTTCACTGACCAGCGGTCCCGCAAATTGGTAGGCAAAATTTTCTTTGTAACTGCGATCAAGTCCAGCCGTGTTCGCCACCGCCGTAAGGCTCTCACCGTCGCTGTACATGGCGTAAGGCACGGTTTTGACCCTGGGATCGGCATTTCGCGTGGCTTGCTCGAGGTTGACCGCCAGTTGCACCTTGCGTTCGACACTGACGCCCGAAAGTCCCTCGCCGTACAAATCCCCGACGTGCGGAGGTTCCGCCCAAGCGCCAATCACGGCGTGTCCGACCGGTTCGACCAGAGCGGCGTTGCTGAGCGCCATCTCGAGGCAACGGGTCAGGGCGACTTCGGAAAAATTTTCGGTAAAGCTGTAACCCCAAGCCTGATTGACCAGCGCTCTCACGCCCAAGCCCATTTGCTTGGAGAGTTTGAACTCGCTGACCTCGCCCTCAAAAGCTTTGATGCCCGTGCTGGCTCGAGACATGGCGTAGACTTCGACGTTAGCGCCCTTACTTTTTGCCAACTCGAGCACGAATGATCTGGCTTGGTCAAAATTCATGAGCGACCCCCCACGGTAATTTCCGAGATCAAAATGTGCGGTTGACCGACATCGGTTGGAATGCTGCCCGACACGCTGCCGCAATTGCCTTGCCCTCGCGCCAGATCGCCCGCAACGCCCGTGATGTTCATTAAATCTTCTGCGCCGTTGCCGACCAGCGCCGCGCCGCGCACGGGTTCGCAGATTTCGCCGTTGCGAATCATGTACCCTTCATTGACCGTAAAGTTGTAATCGCCCGTGCCAGGACTGACCGAACCGCCGCCCATCGTTTTGGCGTACAAGCCGTAACTGACCTGCTTGATGAGGCTCTCGGGCGTGTCTTGCCCCTCGAGAATAAAGGTGTTGCGCATTCTCGAGGCTGGGGCGAAAGTATAATTTTGGCGGCGTCCCGAACCCGTGCGTTTAAAGCCCGTTTTCAGTTCGCCGACGTAATCGACCATGAAGGATTTGAGGATGCCGTTTTCGATCAAAACGGTGCGCTCGGATGGCATTCCCTCGTCGTCAATGTTGATGCTGCCCCAAGCGCCAGGAATTGTGCCGTCGTCCACCGCGCTGACGCAGTCACCAGCAATGCGCTGACCCATTTTATCGGCGAACACACTGGCATTTTTTTCAACCGCCGTCGTCTCGAGGATATGCCCGCAAGCCTCATGAAAAATCACGCCGCCAAAAGCATTGCCGATCACCACTGGAATCTTGCCCGCCGGCGCATACCCCGCACCAACCATTGCGTTGGCAATCCGTGCCGCCTCCGCGCCGGTGCGTTCGGGCAAATCGCCGTCAAAAAACTCGAGTCCCATGCTGGCGCCAGGTCCAGCCGTTCCAGTCGCCCGATTTGAACCGTCGTCGCTAATGGCGTTCACGTACAACCTCGAGCGAATCCGTTCGTCTTCAGCCCACAATCCGTCCGAGTTGGCGACCAGCATTTTTTGGGCGTAATCCAAGAAAGCAACATCGACCGTTTTGACCGTTCCAACGCCCCAAGCCGCCGCGTGGGCGCGTTTCATCAACTCGAGTTTTTCGCGCTTCTCCGTGGTGATCGGATGGTGTTTGACCGCGTACATTGGCTTTGGGGTGCTTACCCGAAAATCCAGTCCGCCGCGACCCGCCGCATCGGTCACGCCAGAACTGCCGTAAGCTTTGGCAATCGCCTCCGCAATCTCGAGAAGCCCTTCCTGGCTGCAATCGTTGGTGTAGGCGTAAACCACTTTTGTGCCGTACAACACCCGAATTCCAGCGCCGTACTCGTTGCCGCCTGACGCATCCTTGACCACGCCATTCAGGGTTCTGAGGCTCGAGGTGATGGTGTCTTCGATGAACAATTCAGACCAGTCCGCACCGCCAGCTTTGGCGGTTTGCAAGACTTTGGCGACGGTTTCGGGATTTAACATGTGAACTCCTCGAGTTGGGAATGGATGAAAATAGTTGTTCGTTTAGACCGCTTCAACCTGAAAAACACTGCCCATGTCGCTATTCTCGAGCGCAATTTTGTCCTCGCCCGCAATGACCGCCATCGTGCCGTCATGCAAATACTGTTTTGCGACACGTTGCAAATCACTGGTCGTCGTCTCGAGAAGGCGTTTCTTAAACTCTTTTTTGACCTGAAGCGTGTAACCATTGATGTCGCCAAAAAAGCGCGAGCGACCTTTGGTATCGGCTGAAAGTAACGGATCAACGCTCGAGCAGGCAGTCAAAATCGCTTCTTTCAACGCTTCGGCGTCGATTGCGTTCTCGAGCACCCAACTTGCGGCATTGTCAAAAACTTCAAAACTGCGTTTGATGTGCGGGTCGCGGTACGAACCCAAATAAAACGTGCCGCGTTCCTGGTTGGCTGCCGCCCAACCGCCGTAAGCTCCGCCTTTTTCACGAATTTCACGATGCGCGTATCTCGAGCGCAAGTAATCTGCCAACACGCAGAGCGGCGCGGCGTTTGGATGCGTGAATGCCACAGTGTTGAACATCAAAACGTTGTACGCCACCGGTGCGGCAATGCTGCGGGCGAGGGGCTGCCGCTCGAGCATTTTAATTTGATTGGATTGGGCGCTCGGTGCTTGTTCTGGAAAAATCTCGAGCAGGTCGCTCACTCGAGATTTCAAACCCTCGAGTTCGACCGCTTCTGCGGTGGCACAGATTTTGAGGTTGTTCGAGCAAAAGATAAAGCTCTGAATCGCTCCAAAATCGGCAATCAACGCCTCCAAACCAGCATCGTCCAGGCTGGCGAGTCGTTTTGCCAAACGCACCTGAGAAACGCCGTTCATTGCCTCGAGCAGCGCACCCTGGGCGCTCAGTTGCGCCTCCGCGAGCGCCGTGGCGTACATGTGCCCCGCGTCCACCAGCCTTGACTCGAGCGTGGCACGGTATTGGTTGAGCAGGTTTTTAAGGTGTGCCTGATCGAATTCGGTCTTATTCATCAGGTCGCCAAAAACCGAGAACAAGCCGTCCAGGTTGCGGTTGAGGGCTTTACCTGAAATTGTAAAACTCTGGGCAAAACTCGAGTTATCTTGTGGCTTGCTGCGTGTACTCACACTCGCGGAAATGCCGCCCGTGTTGCCCTCAATCCGAGCCGCCATTTGCAAGTACGTGCTCGAGCCACCGCCCAATCGTGGCAGCAAAAACGCAAATACGGGCAGCAAGGCTTTGTGATCAAAGCTGAGTCCAGAAAAATCGGCTTGAAGGTCAACATACGATAAACCATTGGTCGGCTGGGCGTACAAGCCGACAATTGCGCCGTGAATCGTTTCGAGTTGACCGTCAACTTGCGCAAAATCCATTGGAATATCATTTAGCTCGAGCGTCGGCAAACTGCTCAAATCTTGCTCGTGATTTTGGGCGTCCTCGAGCCGTTTGGCGTCACTGATGATCTGCTCGGTCTGGCTCGGCGTCAAATTTGCTTTGATACCCTCGAGTTTGGCACGCTCGGAAGCCTCGAGTTTTGCATTTAAAGTTGGATCGGGTTTGAGAACGTTGAGCGTTCGGTGCGGGTTGCCCAGAAAATATTTTTCAATCAAGCCCTCAAAATAACGCCCCTGCTGGCGGGCTGACTGGAGTTTTTGTAAATCGCTGTCAAATTGCAAGACCGAGTACGGATCGCCGCCGTAAACGTAAGCGCTGACCATGTCGAACAAAAACTTTAAAGCGAACGGAAACTGCGCGTTTGAAACCTCTTTGGATTCAATCTCGAGCCTGTGAATGGCGGCATCGACGGCGGTTTCGTCAATTCCTTCATCGACAATTTTTTGCAACGTCTCGAGTACCAAGGCTTCGATTTTTTCGGCGTCCCCTACGCGAACGTCTTTTAAACCCGCATTGAACATCGCCTCTCGAGAATTGTCGGCAAAACCAGAAACGTCTGACAGGGCGCTGCCCAAACCAGATTCGACCAAGGCTTGGCGCAACTTGGAGTTCGCGTTCGCCATCAAAACGCGGTTCAGCACACTCAGTGCCAGCATTTCAAGGCTGTTGCCAACAAAAGTGGTCAAAAATGAAACCACGACCTGTGCTTTTTTCTCGATTGGTTCGTTTGGCGCGACCGCAAACACGTCCTCGAAACGTCGAGGTGCGTCAAAACGGGGTTGGTCTGGAATGCTCCAATCTTTCTCGAGTTTTTGGAATCGGCTTAAGGCATTTTCTTCAATCATCGCTAAAGTTGGCTCGAGGTCAAAATTGCCGTAAGTCATGAAAAACGCGTTGCTCGGGTGGTAGTGCGTGGCATGAAAATCTTTAAGTTGTTGGTGTGTCAACTCTGGAATGACTTTTGGATCGCCGCCAGAATTATTGGCATAGGTCAAATCTGGAAAAATGCCGCGATGCACCAGTTGGTACAACACCGATCCAGGGCTTGCCATTGCGCCCTTCATCTCGTTGTAAACCACGCCCTTGTACTCGAGCGGCGTTTGTGGATCGTCTAATTTTTCAAATTCAAAACGCCACGCCTCCTGCTTGTACGAATCCTCGTCGATGCGCGGAAAGAACGTCGCGTCCAAGTAAACCTCGAGAAGGTTGTAAAAATCTTTTTTGTTGCGGCTGCTGAACGGGTACGCCGTCCAATCGCTCGAGGTAAAGGCGTTCATGAAGGTGCTGAGGCTGCGGGCGGTCATGCTGAAAAACGGGTCACGGACTGGGTACTTTTCTGACCCTGCCAGCACAATGTGCTCGAGAATATGCGCCACGCCCGTGCTGTCTTCCGGGATGGTCGGGAAGGTCAGGGCAAAGCCGTTGTTGTCGTCCGTGCACGCCACATGAATATGCCGTGCCTGCGTGGCGTCGTGG
>JANLWR010000033.1:0-3817 GCA_031364625.1 Deinococcales bacterium
GCCAACAACGGTACAAAAGTCTACACCGCCAAAGCCACCGACAACGCTGGCAACTTTGGCAACGTTGGCACAAGCCCCGCCGTCAGCGTGACTGTCAACATTCCAACGCCAGACACCAGCGCACCCACCACAACCCTTGCCGTCTCGAGCATGAATGTGAGGGCGGCGGGTTTGATCACCGTGACCGCAACGGCTGCCGATAACGCAGGTGGAAGCGGTGTGAAACAAGTTGAGTTGTTTGATGGTGGCGTTGCCGTCGGCACGGCTAAAATGACTGCGCCTTATGTTTGGATAATTGCGTTCTCTATTTCGGACAACAAAACCCATGTTTACACTGCCAAAGCCACCGATAATGCTGGCAATGTTGGGGCGCTCAGTGCTGGTGTCAATGTTGTGGTGAACATTGCCGCCACACCACCCACGATTGCTTTGGTAGCCGCACCAGCCAGTGTTACGGCGGCAAGCTCGAGCACTTTGACGGCAACGGTGACGGCTGGAACTGGCACGATCAGCAAAGTTGATTTTTTTGAAGGTACGACCTTGCTCAGTACGAAAACGGCTGCACCGTACACTTATGCTGCTGCCTACACCAGTGCCAACAACGGCACGCACAGCTACACGGCAAAAGTCACCGCCAGCGATGGTGGTACTGCCACCATCACGGCTGCAACAGTCACTGTCAATATTGCAGCCACCGCAGGAACACGAATTGCCCTGTACACAGCAATGACTGGCACAGGTTCTTACGTGAACTTTAACCATCCAACCAGTGGCATCAAATGTATTTTGTACCGTGCGGCGACAGCCCAAGCAGGCGGTGTCAGCAATGCTGGTGTGTATTACGTGGCATACAGTCGCAAATGCACCCATGCTGGCACAATCATTACGCAAAATCCAAATACTGCCACTCCTCATGTTTTAACTTGCCAAGATCACGGTGCAACTTACAACATGGACAGCAATTGCGCTCCGATCAACGGTATCGCCCCAAGCGCTTTGCCAACCATTGTCATTAAGGCTGGCGCTGACGGTATTTACATTTAGCACAATTCTGGCTGGCTCGAGCGCGTATACTCGAGCCACCCTGTTTTTCGCGGGTTCTGAAGGAGGTCTCTATGGGCGCACCAGAAATTATCGGCTTGATCGTGTTGGGTATTGTGCTTTTTGGCGCGAGTCGTTTGCCGCAACTTGGTAAAAACTTGGGGCAGGGCATCAAGCAGTTTAAAACGGGCATGGGTGAAGCCAAAGATGAACTGACCAGTGCCATTACGGAAAAAGAACCACCAAAAACTTAAAAACTCGAGCCTTTAGCGCCGTCCCTTGACGTGCCAACCCGCCTCACTGACGCCAGCCCGAGCGTTCACCACCCGAGCCAGAATAAACAAGAAATCTGAAAGACGGTTTAAGTACACCGCCACATTGTGGTTGCTTTCCTCGAGCGTCTCGAGTTCAAGCACATCGCGTTCGGCGCGGCGCGTGATCGCCCTGGCAAGATGCAGCGCACCAGCCGCCGCCGTGCCGCCAGGGTGAATAAAGTTTGACCAGGGCGGGCACTCCTCTTGAAAACGGTCGATCAGTTGCTCGAGGTTTTCGATATCCGCCGCGTCGATGCGCACCAGGTTTTTCTCGTATTTTGAACCCGACGGCGTGGCAAGGTCAGCCCCGACATCGAACAGGGCGTTTTGAATTTGCGCCAAAACCCCATCAATCTCAAAGTCGCTCGAGTGTGCGCGGGCAAGCCCAATCGCGCTGTTAGCTTCGTCAACCGTGCCGTAACTCGAGACGCGTTTCGAGAATTTCTTGACCCGTTCGCCGCCGTACAACCCAGTTTCGCCAGCATCGCCCGTTTTGGTGTAAATTTTCATACGCTCAGTCTACGGCGCTTCTTGGAGTTTGATTTGAGGTTGAACCCAGATTGGGTCGGTTGCGTATTTTGACTTGAGGTGAGCATGAAAACTGGAATCTTGATCGTGGCAGGTCTGGCATTGGCAACTTTGGGCGCAACACTGGCACTCAGCAACTCGAGCAGCACAAAACCGAGTATCACACTCGAGCAAAAAAAGCTTGCACCAGATTTTATTCTTGGTGGGCAATGGCTCAATTCAAAACCGCTTTCGATCAAAGACCTGCGCGGCAAAGTCGTGATTGTCAATATTTGGGTGCATTCGTGCATCAACTGTCACAACAGCCTGCCGACCTTAAAAAACTGGTACAAGAAATACAAAGACCAAGGTTTGGAGATTGTTGGGGTTCACACCCCAGAGTTTGAATCTGACAAAGACCTGGCGCAAACCGCCGCCAGCTTAAAAGAAGACGGCGTAACCTGGCCCGTCATGCAAGACAACAATGAAGCCACCTGGAAGGCGTACAATAACCAATTCTGGCCCGCCTTTTACATCGTTGATCGCAATGGCACGATTCGCAGCACCCACGCGGGAGAAATCTCAGTCCGTTACCCGAACGCGATTCCTGGTTTGGAAGCCGACATCAAGAAGTTACTCGAGGAAAAAGCACAATAATCCAAAATTTCGGCTATCCTGAAACGGTGAAGATGTTCCAGAAAATAATCTTGTTGGTTTTAATCTCGAGCCTCGGGATGGCATTTGCACTCTCGAGCAGCAATGCTGGCGTAATTTTTGCCAAACCAAACACGGTGGCGACCGTAAAACTCGAGGTTCAAAACGCCAAAAACGTGCTGTTCAACCGCAAAGGCACGACCACGTTCAAACTCAGCAATCCTTTTGGACAAGCCATTTCTTTGGGTTTGCCAGCCGGCGTGAAAGATGCTGTTGACCCTGAAGTGTATTACTCGAGCATCAAACCGCTCGAGTTTAAAATCCCTGTTCCCAAGACCGCCAAAGCCGGAATTTACCCGTTAACGCTCGAGGTTGATTTTTACCTGTGCGATACCAACATTCGGGTCTGCTACAAAGAAACCGCACTGGCAAAAGCCGAGCTTCGGGTTGGGCAAACTGGTAAAAACACGCCCATCTTCATGAAGCTCGAGCGTGGTGGGTTGCAAATTCGGTAAACCTTCGAGATTATTTTGAAATCCAATCCCGTTTCGTAAGAAGTGGGATTTTATTTTCGCAACAAGAATAAACTGACCAACACCGCCAGAATCAACCCGCAACCCGAAAGCAAAATGGCAACAAACGTGCTCGAGTCTTGCCCCCTCGCCTCGAGCGCCACCATGACGGCACTGACCAAGGGCGCAAGCACCAAAATTCCAATGCCAAGCCACAATACGGGATGAACGAACAAGCCAATTGCCAAAAATACCAAACCACCTGTCAGGCTTAAACCGTAAACCCTCGAGAGACGTTCTTCCATGACTAGCACCCGCCTTTGGCTGGTACGCCAAAAAGATGCCAGTATTTATTGAGCAGATCAAACGCCGAATAAAACACCAACAGCGCAAACAAAGACTTTAAGGTTTTGACCGGAACGCGTTTGGCGTAATTGCTCATGACCCTCGCGCCAATCAAAATTCCAAGCGCGATAGGTCCTGCCAGGGTTGGCTCGAGTTTGCCGCTGGCGCTTTGCACCAAGGCGTTGGCGATGGCGGTCAAACCCATCATGAAGGTGCTGGTGGCGATGGCGGTACGAAACGGCAGTCCGACCAACAAGTTTAAGACTGGGACTTGAACCGTGCCGCCGCCAACGCCAAGCAAGCCGCTCATGACCCCTCCGAATGCCACGGCGGGACGCGCCCAGATGGACGGCGTAGTGCGTTCAGTCTCGAGGCGGTTCATGCCACGCAGCATTTCAAAACCGGTGTAAATCAGTAACACCACGAAGACGCTGGCAACGATTT
>JANLWR010000047.1:0-7601 GCA_031364625.1 Deinococcales bacterium
CCGCCGCCCTATGAAAAGCTTGACCCCAGAACCGCCAGCGATAGCGACCTGCGCGAAAAACTGATCGGCAAACCCATCTCGAGTTGGGCGAAACAATTGGATGGTTTGGGTCCGAGTTTGGCGCAAGAACTCGAGTTCCGCGCCGGAAAATTTGAGGGGTCAGAGTTTGAACGCGGCTTGATTGCGCTGCGAGCCTTGACCGTAAACCCCAGCCTCTCGAGCGAGCAAAGTTTGTCCGATCAAGCCAGGGGTCGCGCCAACGATGACCGATTGATTGCCCTGCGCAAAACCCTGCGCGAACCGCTCGAGAAACGCGCCAAACTGCTCGAGAAGCAACTTGAAGATGTTAACCGCGCCAGAGAAGCACTCTTGGAGGCTTGGCAAGCCAGGGAATGGGCGGATGCGTTATTGGCATTCGTGCGCGATGTGCCGACAGGCGTCTCGAGCGTGACCCTGCCGAATTTATACGGCGCTGGAGAAGTGATTATTCCGCTCGAGCCAACATTAGACGCCGCCCAAAACGCCAACAAACTTTACGCCCGAGCGCGACGCCGCGAAGAGGTTTTTAATAAACTCGAGGAACGCGAACCCGCGCTGCTGGCAACCCAACACGAAATTCTGGATTTGCTGGCAACACTCGAGACTGCCAATGAATCTAAACTCGAGAAAATGCTCGAAGCCGACGACAACAACCGTCAAACCCCGCCCGCCGTTGGAATGCGGTTTTACACCAAAGGCGGCTTTGAAGTGCTGGTTGGGCGCAACGACAAAGAAAACGATGTCCTCACCCACAAACTTGCCAAGAGCATGGATGTCTGGATGCACGTTCAAGGCTACCCAGGATCGCACGTGATCGTTCGCGCCAAAAACCGTGAAGTGCCATTTACCGACATTCTGGAGGCTGCCAGCATTGCCGCACATTTTAGCAAAGCCAAAGGCAGCACCAACGTTCCAGTCGATTACACGTACGCAAAAAGCGTTTGGCGTCCCAAAGGTGCTCGAGCGGGAGCAGTCTACTTTAGCCATCAGAAAACGGTGTTTGTTGAACCTGGATTGCCTGGAAGGGTTTCGTGAGGCTCGAGGTTAAAGATTTCCCCTCGCTCGAGTTCCATCACGCTTTACCTTAAAACGCACGCGGCAGGCAAGGTCGCTCATCCCCAGCACTTCACTCCAAGGAGAAATTTTATTGGTTTCTCGAGAAACTGGAACACAATCCCAAAACTCGAGCAACATCGTTTAAAACTCGCGTATTGGTGCTGGTTGATTTTCACCAACAAGCCCCGTGGTGATGTCGGCAACAAAATAATTTTCACCTTTGATTGGTGATCCCGCCATGCGCCGCAACAACGCCAGTTGCCCTGTGTGCGTCAGCGCATCGGCAATTGGACCTTGAAATATTTTCTCGAAGGAAGCCTCAATCACAACCTCTGAAGCCAGAAAATCATCGAGTGCTCCTAGCGCCCCGTAAAACCGTTGTTTCTCGAGTTGCCAATCTGAACCAAAGGTTTTCATGTAATTGGGATTGTTTTGCGCCATGCTCAGCGCCCACTCGAGCAAGTTGGCAATGTGCGAGAGCAAAAAAACGGGCGTGTTGGTGGTGTGCTCGGTTTTGAAATCCGCAAAATCTGCTGGCGCATCGCGCAAGGTCTTACTGCAACGGTACGCGAGGGTGGCGACGGTGTGGCGCAGGAATTCTCGAGCTTCACGGTTCATGGTTTCTCCTTTTCAATCCAGTTCACACTCAAATGCTCAATTGGTGGGTCGAACAAACTCTGTTGAACGCTCGAGCGGAAGATTTGAGGGAACACTTCGGGCGTGAAGGCTTTCTCGAGACGCTTGACATAAGTGCGTTCAAACAGCGCCACGTAGTACGGCACGTCGTAATCTTTGGCAAGCTCGAGCGGGTTGCTGATTTCTTCATCGATTGGCAAGAGCTTGCTTTTGCCGTTTAAAGTTCGGTAAAACCGAATTTTTTCATTTTTTCGCCAGGTTTTGCCAGCCTCGAGCATGGCTTCGTAAGCGGCTTCCTTCAGTTTATGGCGGCTTGCGGCATAAGTCTCCGCACCCTTGCTGAGTTTGGTGCGGGTGGCAACGTCGGCAGCCGTATACTCTCGAGTTTGCAATTTTTCTATGACGGTCAAATACGAATCTCGAGCGCCAATCACATCATTCTCGAGGATGCAGCGCACAGAATGTTCTAAGAATTTTGCACCAAACGGTTCAAAACGGCTCGAGCGAAAACCTGCACCGCGCAAGATCATGTGCCCGTCAAAGGTCAGCAGCGCGTAATTTTTGATTTCGTGCGAGAGCATTGTTTTATAAAGATTGTCAAACTCGAGTTTGATGCCGTCGGGTAGCGTATCGCCAATCTCGGACACGAGTGCTCGAGCTTGCGATTCATTCCAGGTTTCGGGCAGCGCAAAAAACACACCGTCGGTGTCCGCCTCGAGCAAGGTCATGCCAGCTTTTTTGAGTTGAACAGTGACCTGCTCGAGAATTTGCCTGCCATGCAAGGTGATCGCGTCGGCGGCGGGACGGTCGGCAAAAAGCGCCATCTTGCCAGCGCCCAAATAACCGTAAGCGCTGTTGATAATCAATTTCATGGCGGCTTGCATCGCGTCGGCGTGGGCGAATTCTGGCGTCTCTCGAGCGGCGTTTTTTGCCAGTTGTTTAAACTCGAGGCGCTGGGTGGTTAACGAATCCACAATCTCGAGCATCGCACCGAGTTCGTCACAATCGGGTCCAATTTTAAAAGCCCGCATGATGCTGGGGTAAAGGCTGGCGATATCGGCTTTGACCACATTTTTTGCCACGCCGCTGGCGTACAACTTCACCGCGCCGCCCTCGTGTGGTTTCTCGAGGTAAACGCGGGAGGATTTTGGCAGTGCGTAACCTTCGTGCAGATACGCCCTGACCAGCATCGGTTCGAGAATGCCGGTAGCCGTTCCGGCGCTGGTGACACGCTCAAAGCGGCGCGGCGCAAGTTTGGAGAGTGCAAACGAGGCGGGCATCAAACGCTGGCTCAACCTATCTACCTCTCGGACATCCTCCAGCGCATAACGGCGCACCCGCTCGGGATTGCGGGTGTACTCGAGCGCAATCTCTGAGCCTGTGATGTACTCGCGGTCTGGGGCGGCAAGCTTGTAATGTCTTGCAACGTCTTTAAGGCGGTGACTCGGCAATTCTCGGGTGACAAAATCGTGCCGCCAGACGGCATCGAGGGTGTCAATCAATTCTCGACCGCCCACGCTAAAACGGTCATTGATATTTTCACGGCGCAGGAGCATTGGCGCGGGGGCGCGTCCAAGCTCGAGGCGGACACTTAACTCTCGGGCGCGGTGCTCGAGGTAGGGCAGGTCAAAACCGATCAGGTTGTGATTCTCGAGCACGTCGGGGTCACGGCTTTGAATGATGCGCACGAGTTCGCGGATGGCGCTGGCTTCGTCTTCGGGATTGGGCACTTCGAGCAGCGTTTCAAAACCGCTCGAGTCACGCACCGCAATCATGATGATGCGCCCAAACGCTGGGTCGAGCGAGGTTGTCTCGAGGTCAAATTGAAGGCGTTTTAAATCACCAAACTCGAGATCACGAAAAAAAGTTCGTCCCGTCTGCATCAGGTATTGTTCCGCCGCGCCAACGCTGTAGTAGCCGTCCAGGTCGCTGATATTGTTGGCAATCAGCCCTGATTGTTTTGCGCCCTCAAGAATCGCGCCGCGCAGCATTCTGGAATCCCTGGCGGTCACAAGATACTGAAACGCGCCATCACCACGTAATTTTTGGACTGCAAATTCGCCGTCACTCGAGCCATATTGAAGCGCATTGCCAAGGTGCGTTAAGTGCTTGAGGTTCTCGGCAAAAATCCACGGGCGGTAACGGTCATGCTCGAGAATCAGCTTGCTGTTCTCGCGTCGCCAAACGAGCACCTCGCCGCCAGAACCCGTCCAAAGACTGACGATACCTGGCGTGGTGTCCCACCCAAACACCCAAGCTTTGGTTTGGTGTTTGGTTTGAGGCTCGAGTTTCATTCTGTTCTCAGCATACCGCACATCTCCGGCTCTGAGACCGAATATGATAATCGAGAAATTGTATGCACAAACCTCAAACCTTTACATACCACAATCACTCTGGGGCGTCTGCCCTCTCTGATTTTCACAATCTTGATCTTGGCGCGGTCATTCAATGAATCTCGCTCGAGGATTTTTGGTCGCCATTGTGGCTTTACTCGTGCCAATCCTGAGCCTCGCCGCACCCAAAACCACCAACAATGGCGTGCAAATTCGTCAACTCGAGTTTAAGGGCAACAAATACGCGGTGGTCAGTGTTGACTTGAAAAAAGCCAAGTTAAAAATGTTCTGGAAAGACAGTAAAAACCAGCCTTTTAAAACATTCCAAAAACTCGAGCAGCAACTTGCCAAAAACGGCGTCAAACTGCTGGCAGCCATGAACGCTGGGATTTTTGACAAGACGTACACGCCACTCGGTTTGCACGTTCAACGCGGACAACAACTGCACAAACTAAACAGTCGCACCAAAGCATTTGGTAATTTTTACATGCAGCCAAACGGCATTTTCTTCATTGATGCTCGAGGGGCAAAAATATTAAGTACACAAGAGTTTATTCGCACAAGTCCCAACGCACTCGAGGCGACACAATCAGGTCCAATGCTCGTGCAGAACAACCAAATCAATTCCAAATTTCAGAAAGACTCGAGCAACCAACTTGTGCGCAATGGCGTGGGGGTTGAAACTGGCTCGAGTGTCCATTTGGTGATCGCTCAGAGCTGGGTCAGTTTTTACGATTTCGCCGCGTTCTTCAAAGACGTGCTGCACTGCCCAAACGCGCTGTATTTGGACGGTAACATTTCGGGTTTGTATGTACCAAACTCGAGTTTTGAAAGCCTGGGCGATTATGCGGGCATGATTGGCGTTGTCCAGTAAATCTCGAGTATCAATTTTATTGGTCACTTGGGTTTGATCTTTGGGTGATTGTTTGAATGATGTTACCTCAAAGCTTGAAACGCACATCAAAGTGTGGTTTAATGTTTGAATCAACCCGCAATCAAACATACCAAGCACGAGGAGTGAGTCATGCCTAAAAACTTATGGAACAACAACGACGCACCCGATTCAGACGGACTGGCTAGCCTAACCTACCGATCAGTCTTGCTTGGCACAGACCGCAGTTTGGTCAATATTTACGGTGGCAACACCAGCAGCAAAGTGCTCGAGAAAGACCATGTAGGGCGCGATATGACGGTCTTGTGGGTGAAAGGTTCGGGTTCGGACATTGCGAATATCACCGAAAAAGGCTTTGCGGGATTAAAACTCGAGGAAGTGCTGCCCTTGTTTGATCGCCCCAATATGAGCGACGAAGAGATGGTGGCTTACCTGGATCGCACCGCCTTTGAGGTGGGTCGCCCACGCCAAAGCATCGAAACCTTGCTGCACGCTTTCGTGCCCGCAAAACACGTGGATCACACGCACCCTGACGCAATTATTGCCATTGCTTGCAGCGAAAACGGACAAGCCATCATGACGGAAATTTACGGCGAACGCGCCGCTTGGGTCGATTACATCCGCCCTGGTTTTAGGCTCTCGCAACAGATTGGCGCTGCCGTGCGCAACAACCCGAAACTCGAGTGCGTGGTCATGGGCAAGCACGGTTTGGTGACCTGGGGTGATACCTCGCTAGAGTCTTATCAAAGCACACTGAAGATTATTGCCGAGGCGGAAGATTACCTGGCAAAAAACCATATCACTGCGGAGACTGTTGTGACGGCACTGCCAGAAGGTGAGCGCCAAGCGATTGTGGCAAAACTGCTGCCCGTGCTGCGCGGCGCGTTTGGCAATGAACGCAGCAATATTTTGCTTTACGACGATTCAGACGCCGTGCTCGAGTTTGTCGGGTCGGCTGGCGCACTCGAGCGCTCCCAAGTTGGGGCAGCCTGCCCAGACCATCTGGTTCACACCAAACGCGTGCCATTGTTTATCGACTGGAAACCACAAGACGGCGTTGATGCGCTGCTCGAGCGGGTTCAAACCAGCGCCGCAAAATTCGTCCAAGAGTATGCAGATTACTTCAACGCCAACAAAACCGAGGGCGACACGATGTTCGCCCCCAACCCTCGAGTAACCCTGATACCAGGCATCGGCATGATTACTTCAGGCGCGGACGCCATGGGCGCTGAAGTCTCAAAACAGTTGTACCACCGTGCGATTTTGGTGATGCAAAACGCCCAAGGGAAATTCGTGTCGCTGACCGCCACCGAATCGTATGCGGTAGAATACTGGAAACTCGAGTTGTATAAACTGAGCCTCAAACCCGCACCCAAAGCGCTCGAGGGCAAAGTCGCGCTGGTCACAGGCGCAGCCAGCGGCATCGGCAAAGCCATCGCGCACCGTTTGGCACAGGACGGCGCACACGTGGTGATTGCCGACCTCAACCTTGAGGGTGCACAGAATGTTGCCAACGAAATCATTCAAGCTCGAGGCTTCAGACGCGCCATTGCAGTATCCATGAACGTCACCAGCGAAGCTGAAGTTCAAGCCGCCTTCGCCCAAGCCATCCTCGAGTACGGCGGCGTGGACATTGTGGTCAACAACGCCGGCATCGCCTCGAGCGCCCCGATTGAAGAGACCAGTTTGGAAATGTGGAACAAAAACCAAAGCATCCTCTCGACCGGTTATTTTCTGGTGTCTCGAGAGGCATTCAAACTCTGGCGAGCGCAAAACCTGGGCGGCAATTTGATCATGATCGCCAGCAAAAACTCAATCGCCGCAGGCAAAAACGCCGCCGCCTACAGTGCCGCCAAAGCCGCCGAACTTCATTTGGCGCGTTGCCTCGCCGAAGAGGGCGGCGCTGCCGGAATTCGTGTCAATTCCGTGCTGCCAGACGCCGTGCTTTCGGGCAGCGCGATTTGGAACTCGAGTTGGAAAGAAGAACGCGCCCGCGCTTACGGCATCAAACCCGAAGAACTCGACGAGTTCTACCGCAAACGCACCACGCTGCGCGTCAACGTTTTCCCAGACGACATCGCCCAAGCCGTGTACTTTTTTGCCAGTCCAGCCTCGAGCAAAACCACGGGCGGGGTGTTGACCGTGGATGGTGGCGTGCCGACGGCGTATGTGAGGTGAGGAAGCAGATAGCAAATTCAAAACCTTCAAGCCACACAAGATAAACCTCGAGTCTCCCTTCTCCCGCTGGCGGGAGCAAGGGCTGGGGATGAGGGTGGCGCAATAGCGATTTCTCGAGAATTCACATTCAGGTTTTTGCTCATTACCGCCAAAGGAAACCATGTCAAACACCGCTCACATCGCCATTGACCTCGGAGCTTCCGGTGGTCGCGTCGGGCTTGGGTTTCTCGAGCATCACAAACTCGAGGTTGAGGTGGTACATCGTTTTTGGAATGGTGTCACGCCGTTGCAGGGCGGTTTGTACTGGGATGTGCTCGGTTTATGGCGCGAAATTTTGCGGGGTTTAAAACTGGCTTCCGCTCGAGCGAACGAACGAAACCTGAAAATCTCGAGCGTCGGGGTGGATTCTTGGGCGGTAGATTTTGCCCTGCTGGACGGGTACGGTTTGATGCTGGACGGCGTACGTG
>JANLWR010000064.1:0-4818 GCA_031364625.1 Deinococcales bacterium
AACACTTCAGGCACAGGTAAGAAACTGATTTGCTCAGAAAAAACCCGTTGCTCGAGAAGCGACGGCGCACCAGAATAGACCACTGTACTTTTGGCTTCACTGCTCACCAGTTGCTGTAAGGCACTGACCACCTCTTGTGACACTGTAGGCACGTACACCAAGCGCTGGCTTTCATCCTCGAGACACTGCAACAATTCGCCCTGTGCAAAGCCAAGCAATCCTAAGTTGTGCATTTGCTGCAACGCAAGCCAAATCTGGTCATGACGAATCTGGCTGTGCAACACCTCCATCGCAATCCTGGCACTCCGCAAATAGCCAAACTCTCCAACCACTCCCTCAACAGCTTTATTGCCTGTTTTGGTTGGTACGGTATAGCCTTGAATTGCCGCCTTTAATCGTTTGGCGGTGATGTCTCGGCAGACATTCTTATCGGGCGTTTTGGCGGTGGCTTCCGAGGTCGAAACCAGTAAAAAGCGTCTGTCTCCATCGTCCTCGGTATTTAATTCCAAGACTGCTTGACCTGTTGTTCCAGACCCCGCAAAAAAATCGAGCACAATGTCTTCGTTCTGTGGGTCGGTGGCTTGCTTGATAAGTGCTTTGACCAAAGAGAGCGGTTTAGGGAAAGCAAAGTCTTTGTTGCCAATCATTGCTTTTAGCAAAGCTGTTCCTTCGCTGGTATAACCCGAAATCATCACTGTAATCGCATCCAGACCTTCAAGCGACTCGACTTCGTTCTTTTTCATGGCTGATGGTAACAGCCATGTCGAAACAGGCTTTTCAGTCCGTTTCAGTTCGGTTGCAAAACGTTTCAAGCGCGGTTTGGTATAACCAATTTTTTTACCAACCCAAAACGAAAGCGGTTCAATATTATCGAGTAATTTTCGCGGTGCTTCCCCAGCTTCAACTTGCCTTTTCAATTCGTCAAGTTGTAAATAAACTTTCAAATTAGGCGGAGCTGTACCTATCCGAATTGCATTTAATAACTCTGCTTCAGATTCATAAAATGCAGGGCTAGGTTCTAGTTTCCATAATACACAATCAGACTCAATTAATTCGTCCATCGTTTTACTTCTAAGTGTTTTACCCGCTGACCGCGCTCTATTTGAATATGCCCAAACTCTGTCAGGGTCACAAGCATACCAAATATTAATATCAGGATTTCTTATAGCGTAGTAAGTATCTGGACGTTGTTTAATGTTATGCGCCTTAGTCAAATCTTTACTTGCCCAAATACCACGCTCATCACTATCAGGATTTGAATAATCGAGGAGAGCTTTTGTATTTCCTTCAAAACTAAATCCTGGGTTGGCATAACACAAAACATATTCATGGTCTACCGATACAAACCAGTCTTTTTCATCATTTGCTCCGCTTCGGGTTCGCCACATGAAATTGGCGACTTTCATCCCCGCAAAGATTTCATCCATCAAAAGTTCCAGTCGGGCATGTTCATGCTCGGAAATAGAAACAAAAATAACACCATCTTCGGCTAAAAGGTCACGGGCAAGTACCAAACGGCGATACATAAACTCGAGCCAAGTGCTATGACGGTAACGATGATCTTTATCAATAAACTTGTCATTGTAAATAAAGTCTTTGTTTCCCGTATTATAAGGCGGGTCAATATAAATACACTTAATACGACCGCGATAAGCAATGTTTAAATAACGAAGAACATCAAAATTATCACCTTCGATCAGCAGATTTTGATAAGGAGCAATTCCAACTGAATGCTCAGGCAATAACTCGAGTGCCACAAAATCGGTGTTAAAGCTACTGTCTGGCTCGAGTTCGTCACGCTCCCAGACCAAACCCAGTTTACGGGAAGTTTGGTATTTCTCGAGCAGCATCTCGACTTGCTCACGGCTTAAATGAGCGTATTTAGAATTGGTTTTGCTTGGCATTATGCCAATAGCATACCTCAGAAACAACTGGGAGGTGGCTTCTTGCCTTGTTGAAATCAAAAAAATCTGATTTGTACTCAGTGTTTGTTTTGATTAGAATTTCTTGTGGTGAACACAATTTTTCTTAACCCGAATTCATGTTCTGCTGTAGACAGAATACACTTTTAAATGGTATGATCGAGCGTTCGCACAAGGTGAAACCAACATCACCTTTTTACCCGTCAGACTCGAGAAACATGGCACTTTAAAACTCGAGCTTTAAGCACCCTGGAGGAATATGTCAAACGCCGTCATACCTGTCGAAATCACCGATGAAGTCAAAACCGCATTTATCAACTACGCCATGTCCACCATCGTGGATCGTGCGCTGCCCGACGTGCGTGACGGTTTAAAACCCGTACAACGCCGCATTCTGTACGCCATGTTGCAAGAGGGGCTTTCGCCTGGTCGCAAGCACCAAAAAAGCGCCGGTGTGGTCGGTGAGGTTATTAAGAAGTACCACCCTCACGGCGACAGCCCGATTTACGAGGCGATGGTTCGCATGGCGCAATCCTGGAACTTGCGTTACCCAGTCGTGGACGGTCAAGGCAACTTCGGCAGCATCGACGGCGACCCTGCCGCCGCCTACAGGCACACCGAAGCCCGCATGACCAGGGCTGCCGAGGTGATGCTCGAGGACATCGAAAAAGAGACGGTGGATTTCAAACCGAATTTTGACGAAACCACCGAAGAGCCAACCGTACTGCCCGGCGGCTTTCCGTACATGCTGGTCAACGGCGCGGTTGGTATTGCCGTGGGCATGGCAACCAACATTCCACCGCACAACCTGACCGAAATTTGCAATGGTCTGCTCGAGATTATCAGGAATCCAGAGATTAACTTGGATGATCTGATGAAAATTGTGCCAGGTCCAGATTTCCCAACCGGCGGACGATTGGGCAAAAAAGGCATCCGTGAGGCGTACTCGAGCGGTCAGGGCAGCATTCGGGTGCGCGGCAAAGCCCGAATTGAGGAAATTAAGGGTCGCAGCCAGATTGTGATTACCGAAATCCCGTATCAGGTCAACAAAACCAATTTGCTGACCACCATTTCGGCGCAGTACCGCGAGGGTAAAATTCCCGACATTGCCGCACTGCGCGACGAGTCAGACCGCACCACACCAGTGCGTATCGTCATCGAACTCAAACGTGGCACGCTACCAGATTTGGTGCTCAACCAGCTTTACAAGCACACGCAACTCCAAACCAGTTTTAACATCATCAACCTTGCAATCGTCAACGGCGCACCGAAAGTCTTGGCATTAAAAGAGGGCATGACGCTCTTTTTGGATCACCGCAAGAACGTGGTCACACGCCGCGCCCGTTACGACCTCAAGAAAGCTCGAGAACGCACCCATATTCTCGAGGGACTGCTAATTGCGCTCGATAACATTGACGAAATCATTCGAATCATTCGCGCCTCACAAACAGGTGCGGAAGCCAAAGATGGTTTGATGGCGCGATTTAGCTTCTCCGAGATTCAAGCCCAAGCCATTCTCGACATGCGCTTGCAACGCCTGACCGGACTCGAGCGCGGCAAACTGAACGAAGAGTACAACGCGCTCTTGGAGACGATTGGTTTCCTCGAGTCGATCCTTGCCGACGACAGCAAACTCTGGAATGAGGTCAAAAAAGAAATCACAATCATTCGTGACAAATACGGCGACGAACGCCGCACCGTGATTACCGATTTGTCGGAGGACATCAACAAAGAAGATTTGATTGCCATTGAAGACATGGTGATTACCGTGACCAAAGGCGGTTACATCAAACGCACGACGCTCGAGGCGTACCGCTCGCAAGGGCGCGGCGGGCGCGGTGCGAATTCTGGCAAGTTGCGCGACGAAGACGCCAACACCAATTTGATTGTCGGCAGCACCCACGATTACCTGCTGTTCTTCACCGACAAGGGTCGCGTTTACCGCGAGAAAATCTTTGAACTGCCAGAAGCTGGACGCGATGCCAAAGGTGCTCACCTGCGCAATGTCTTGCCCCTCAAAGACGATGAGAACGTCAAGTCAATTCTCTCGATCAAAGACCTCGAGCAGGAAGGTTCGTTCGCCTTCTGCACACGCCAGGGCATCGTCAAGAAAACCGAAATCAAAGAATACGGCAACATGACCAGCTCTGGTTTGATCGCCATCAACCTGCTCGAGAACGACGATTTAATTCACGTTTCGACCCTCAACACGGGCGAGCACGTCGTGCTTGCCACTCGAGAAGGTCAAAGCATCCGCTTTGGCGAAGACGACGTTCGTGCCACGGGACGCGCCACCCAAGGCGTGATCGGCATTCGATTGCGCGAAGGTGACGAAGTGGTCAGCATGACCAAAGTCAGTGCGGACGACGACGGCGAGTTGCTGACCATTTCCGAAAATGGTTACGGCAAACGCACCGCCATTAGCGAATACCCACTCCAAGGACGCGGTGGACAGGGCGTCATCACGCTTAAAGTCACCGACAAAACCGGCAAGCTCGTATCCCTCGAGCGGGTCGGCGGCGACGAAGAATTGATGGTCATCAGCGCCAACGGCGTTGCGATTCGCACCCGCATCGAACAAATCTCGAGTTACGGACGCCCGAGCCAAGGGGTGAAAGTCATGCGCATTGGCGACAGTGACCGTGTCACCAGCGCGTTCCCGATCAAGCAAGAGGAAAGTTTAATGGCAGACGGAACAACGGATTCAACAGACATCTCGAACGAGCAAGTTGAAGAGATTTCTGAGAACAACGAAGCACCAGACAACACCGAAGAATAAATCTCGAGTCTCGAGTTTCAAAAAACGGTGAGCATTGCGCTCACCGTTTTCGTTCAGCATGGGAGCAGTTTAACTTGTGGAAAAACGCTTTTGAAGACTGTGTCATCAAAGGTCAGC
>JANLWR010000110.1:0-4059 GCA_031364625.1 Deinococcales bacterium
CGCCGCCCGAAGCCGCGCCAGTACACCCGCGCTTGCTGCAAGACATTACCTCGAGTCACGCACGACCTGGGACGATTCTGATGCGACACCCGCCGTCAATGCCATGATCGAAGCCGGAAACCTCAGCGCCTTGCGCGGCGATTTGAACGCCGGACTTGAATGGTACGGTTTCGCGCTCGAGAATGCCAGTACACCCATTGCTCGAGTTCGCGCCCTGACCGAACAAGCCAGAACCTTGGAGCGTTATGGGCGGCACAATGAAGCCATTGCCGCGCTAGACCAAGCCGATGTGCTCAATGCGAACGTCACCGACCCCGTACAACGCGCCAGCACCCAGATCGCTCGAGCGAATCTGCTGGCGTTAAAACTAGGGCGACTCGAGGAGGCGCAAACACTGGTGGACAACGCCTTGACCGCGCTCGAGGGACAAAACGGCGAGCAGGCGCAACGTTCAACTTCGGATGCTTTGAATGTGGCGGGAACAGTGGCGAGATTGCAGAACAAACTCGAGCAAGCCGTAGAGTTGTTCTCGAGGTCACTAAATATTCGAAAAGCCCTAGACGACAAATCTCGAGTTGCGGATAGCTTGACCAATCTGGCACTTGTGTACACGAAAATGCACGATCCTCGAGCGGAAGAAACGCATCTTGAGTGTATGAAAGTGCGAAGAGAAAATGGGGATTCTGTTGGAATGGCTCGAGCACTCAACAATCTTGGAATTTATTACACAGAAGTTGAACAAGATCACAAAAAAGCTCGAGATACCTATCAAAAAGCATTGAAACTCAATCGTGAAAATGCAGATTCATGGGGTGAAACATATTCACATTTGAATATTGGAGCTGCTGAATTTTACCTTGGTCACTTTGAAGAAGCCCGAAATCAATATCAAGCTGCCTTAAAAATTTCAATCGAGAACCACGATAAAAATAACGAAATTCTTGCGTTAAGTAATTTGGCAGAAGTTGCTTTAGAACTGGGTGATTTGAGACTTACGCAAAATGCGCTCGATCAGCTTGAGGATGCGCTCAAATCTGGAGAATTGATACACATTCAGAATGATGTCACGCGATACCGAGCACTGTTAGCTGAAAAAATGAGTTTAAGAAACTAAAGGAGATTCTGAGATGAAAAAGTTGATTTTGTTTGCTCTGTTCGGGTTTTTATCGGCTTGTAATCCCGTAACTCAACCACCAGTTGAACTGTCACCTCAAATCACGTCTGTCAAACCTCGCGTGGCTTCTCCTGGTGAATTGGTCACAATTTTGGGTTCGGGATTTGACACCAAAGCAAGCGTTAAAATCGGCGATCAAACCGCAAAAATCTCGAGTATCAAAAGTGATTCGATTATTGCCGTCATGCCGATCCTTGCCCCGAGCGACTATGTGGTGACCGTTGTCAATCTAAACCAAAAAAGTGATTCTAAACCAGGTCCAAGTGTTCTTGGGGCTTCAACGCAAACGAGTGATTATATTGATGGCGAAGTGCTTGTGACGCTCGATCCAACAATTGACGAAGCAAAACTGAAGACTTTCGCAGCACAAAATGGTTTTACAGTGCTCAGGTTTATTGCCCCGTTACCAGGCAGCGTTGGTGCGTGTAGTAAAGGCTACGCCGTTTTAAAAGACAATACTCAAGGACGCAGCACCAAAGACGCAATCAACAAGCTTTCTGACCAATCAGAAATCTATGATGCAGACCCACACACGAGCGGTGCAGGTGCTGCTTATATCGATTCAGGTCCAACCACCAACCAAAAACCTGAAATTGACGTTATTAGTGCCGAACGCGCCTACAACCTCATCAAATCCAAAGGCATCAACCTCTCGACCCTCCGTGTGGCGGTGCTCGACACGGGAGTTTCAACGCATTACGAATTTATGGATACGTTCGCGTTAAAAGTCAAGAATCTCGAGTCTGGCAAGAACTTCACGCTCGAAGACAACGTTGCCGACCCTCGAGTTGGAAGCGAGGATGTCAGTGATCTTGGTTTCAGTCAGAACGCGGGAACGGGTGGACACGGGACGGGTGTGGCGGCGATCATTGCGGCAATCGATGATAATGCTGGTGGCAATCCGTCGGTGAATGTGCAGACGCCTCTGGTTGGTGGGGCGGCAGGCACTAGCATCGTGCCAGTTAAGATTTGCACCAAAGACAACAAGTGCTTGGGTTCGGATGTGATTGCGGGATTGTGTTATGCGATCAATCAAAAAGTTTCGGTCATGAATTTGTCCTTTGGTGGCGATACACCTTCACACAGCCTTCAACGGGTGCTCGAGACGGCAAGCACGCAAGGCATTACGGTGGTTGCCGCCGCAGGCAACGACGGTGACAGCGCTCCAGCCCATTTCCCTGCCGCCTACAGCTCGAGCATTCCTGGTTTGATTGCGGTGGGCAGTGCCGCGCCAACTCGAGTATCTTTAAATTGGACGGGTTCGGCATTTTCGATTCCTGGGGCTTGGGTCGATTTGGTCGCGCCAGGGCAGACTGTGTACACCGCCACCGTCAGTTATCTCAGCACGGTTTTTTATGGGTACAACAATCTCGAGGGAACTTCTTTCGCCGCGCCTTGGGTCAGTGCCACGGCGGTCATGCTAAAAGCCTTGCATCCCGACTGGACGCCGGCACAGATCAAAACCCAGATTGTGAAAACTGCCAAACCACTCTCATGCTCGAGCCTCATCAAATGCGGGGCGGGTTTGCTGAACGTGGGAGATGCAGTAGAAGCGCCGTAAAAACTCGAGTTTTGTGAAAACTTAAAACACGCCTTTGAACAAGGCATTTCCGAGGTCGTCATTTTTGCTGCCAATCAATTCCCACTTGTTGTTTTGCTTCTCGAGATAGACTTTGATTTGCGATGACCGCAGTTGCAAAGCACTGTCTTTTAAGGCGGTATTGAAATACTCCACAGCACTGTTCATCTGTTCCTCTTTGCTGGCGGAACTGCTCAATGTGGATTTGGCATTTTTGAAGGCGAGATCAGCCATTTTTCCGACTTCAACCGCTTTTAAATTCACGGTCACTCGAGCCTGGTTGTCTTTGGTCTCGGTATTTATAATCTCAAACTCGAGTTTTGCCAGCGCGTTTTTGAGGATCGTTTGGGCTTGCGCTGGCACGTTTTTTAAAACATCTTTGCCGTTTGCCAGTTGACTTAACACCACGGGGTCAAGGCGTTTTAAACCTTCCAGGGTGTTCTTGACGGCATCGGCAGGAGTGGAACTCTGATTGCACGCGACCAACAACAAAATCAGCAACAGAAATCTCATCGGTGAACCTCCGAGGATGATTAAACACGAGCTTTGGTCATAAGGCGGTCACAAGTTAAGCCAAGACTCAAACGATGTGGGCTGGTTGTCCAAGGCTCAGACCAAGCAATTGACGGTTCTCGAGCGTCTGAAACCCAACACGGCGATAGACTTTCTGGGCGGGGGCGTTGTCACCGCCGACCTCGACGGTCATACCGCGCAATTGATTCTCCTCGCAGTAAGCTCGGATTTCCTCGAGCGCGGCAGTGCTTAAACCACGGTTGCGGTACGCGGCAAGCACAAAAAGATCGTCGATGCAGGCGATCATACCAGCGTATTCCATCGCAAATTTGAACGTGACCAAGACATGCCCCACGTTTTTTGTGCCGTCTTGAATCAACCAGATCTGTCCAAGGTTGGGTTGCTCGAGAATCGTTTGAAAGGCTTTTGTTGTGGTTTTGTGGTTTAGTTCGTAACCCGATTCTGCGTAAAATTCGGTCATCAACTCGAGAAACAATTGAAGGTCATTTGGGGTTGCTTTGCGCATGATTTGGTTTCCTTTTTCACCACAAGCGATTGGTCAGCATTCCACCGTCTACCACCAGAGTTGCCCCCGTCATCCATCGCGCCGCCTTTGAAACCAGGAACAAAACCGCATCTGCAACGTCCTCGGGTGTGCCCAGCCGCTCGAGCGGACACGATTCGCGCCAACGGTTTACGCCGTCCGCCCAAGCCTCTTGCAAGCCCTCACGGTCAATCAAACCTGGGGCGATGGCGTTCACGCGAATGCCGTGCTTGCCAAGTTCCAGTGCCG
>JANLWR010000208.1:0-3556 GCA_031364625.1 Deinococcales bacterium
CCCCACTGCCGCCGAAAAGAAGAATGCGAGGGCGACCGAAGCGGCAGAGACAAACACCGGCAAAATTGCGCACGACATGGGTTATGAGGACAAACTCAAGCCCGAACAGCAAGCCCTGCTGGCAAAATTTGGTTACAGCGACGGCGGTTTGGTGAACGGACCTTTCGGTTTTGAAATGCGTTCGTTTATTCCCAGCAAACCAGAATTTCCACACCCAATTCTGGCATTTCGCGGCACAGAATTTAGCAAAATCAAAGATTTGGTCGCCGACCTCGAGCCTGAAAGTGTTGGCTTGCAGCAATTTAACGCCAACCGCCGCCGCATCGAACTCGAGTTGCAAAAACTCGCCAAGCAAGGCAAAGTCTGGTTGACGGGTCACAGCCTCGGCGGGGCACTCGCGCAACTTGCAGGCAGCGAATTTGCCGATCTGATCGGACGGATTATTACTTTTCAAAGCCCAGGCATTGATGCCAAACACGTTGCGAATCTGAAAAAGCATAACAAAGCCAACCCAGACCAAAAAATCTTGTCCACCCACTATCAAGTCGCGGGCGATGTGGTCAGCGGTGCAGGCGAAGCCCTCACCCCAGGCGAACTGATCAAATTCGAGATGAACCCCTCGAGCGGCGCCAGCATGAAACACTACGGCATTGGTCTGATTGCTGGTGCAATCGTTGGACCAGGCACTGGAATTGTGGTCAAAGAAGCCAGCGAAAAAGTCTCCAAACATCGTGCTTTTCCAGTCTCGAACGCCGTCCAAGAAAATCCTGCCTTCAAAGATTTATTTGAGAACGGCAAAAAATTTGACAAAGTTGCAGGCATCGGCGACGATACTTTTCAAGCCAAAGCGACCCTGAGTTCCGATACCTTTCAAAACACCCGTCTGAGCGAATTTTTGCGCCACAGTATCGGTAAAACCAGTTTTGAACTCGAGAATGCCGCCAGCAACTGGGGCGGCGATGCCAAAGCGCGGGAATTTGCCGAAACCAACAAACAACAAATGTTTAGATTTACGGCAACCCAACTGCTCGAGCATCTGAATCGCTTGCTTGACGGTTGGGTCAGCGACGACGACGTTCAAGCCTTTGAAACCATCTGCCACGGCGTGCGTGACCCCAAAATCATGGCTCAGATTCGAGCCGCAATTTCACCCAGACTCGAGGAACTTCACAGCGAACATCAACGCAAATGGATTGAAGACGCCATCAACTTCAAACCCATACCAGAAGACGAAACCGTACAACGCGACGCACTCGGGACAGTCTCGAGCAAGCCAAATATTCAGAATTTAACGGGCGGCAACGCTCTGGAAAGTACGCAACGCCAGGAACTCGAGGAGCACTTTAATGTCAACCTCGAGAACGTTCGGATTCACAACGACGAAAACGCACATAAGCTCGCCAAAGATTTAAATGCCAACGCTGCCACCAGCGGCGAAAATATTATTTTGGGCGAAAACGCCAGCACCAGCGACAAAGAACTGATTGGGCATGAAATCGCGCACGTGATTCAACAACGAAACGGTAAGGTGAGCAGCGGTATCGACCCAGACTCGAGCTTAGAATCAGCCGCCCAACTCGAGGGCAAGAATTTTGCGGCAGGCATCAAAGTACGCGGTAAACGCGCCATGCTCGAGCCTAAAAAACCCAGTAGCGACGCGGTGCAACGCAAAGAAATCTCAAAAACGCCAGTCACCATCACCTTCTCAGGACAGAGCGCTATTGAAGCCACCTTCAAACCTTACACAAGGGGCGTGCTCGAAGACATCATGCGCAAAGCGGGCGTCTCGAGTTGTACGATCACCAGCACCACCCGCACCCCACATGATCAAGCCCGAATTTTTTACCTGCAACTCACAGGTCAACTGGCATCCGCCGCATACGCCGCCCCAGGAGAAGCGGTCAAAGCCGTCGGTCAAAAAGCCATTGACAAGGGTCAAACTCGAGCGCAAGCCATTGCCGCAATGGAAGACAAAATATTAACCTTTGATCCACTGTCCAAAGTTTCTAAACACCTGGCAGACCCAGACGTGCTCAACGTTTTTGATGTCGCACCAAATTCGATCTCGAGCGGCAAACAACAAGCGTTTATTGACGCGGTGAAAGTTGAAACTCGAGTCAGTAAATTCTTGTACCCAGGCAACAGCAACGACCCTGCATACCACATTGAAGTCCCACAAAACGCAGCAACATCAACCACACCCACAGTTGCTCCAACATCAGCCGCATAACCCCACTCGAGCGAGAGGATGGTGGATCAGTCATAAGGCTGATGACTTGAAATTGTTTCTGACGCAAATTCTCAAACTGAACATACTGAAATACACCACGAGGCGAACCAGATCGTGGTGTAGTTCGGCGGTCGCGTATTGCGGCGAACCTATTGCAGCGTCGGATAAGTTCTTCAGCCCTCGTTCTTGACCATAAAACGCACCTTCGGGCATGGTCGCTGCCTCGTGCTTACGAACCCTCCGACGCTGCACCTTTCGGTACTCGCATAGCTCGCAAAATGCTTACGTATTTTTCCGACAGAGCACTATATTGATACCAGATGAAAGCACAGGGCAGAAAACCATCAAAAGCTGACAATTGAACCCAAGTGAAATACACTAAGCTGACAAAGCAACTCGAGACTGCTGCTCGAGAGAATTTTAGGGGGCGTGTATGAAAAAACGGGTTTTCGCAATCGCAGGGGCAATCACCGCCGCAATCATCGCAGCCATCTCGAGTCAACCTGCTGGCGTGATCGCGCAAAACGCCGAATCTTGCCGTTTGGTGCGGATGGGTTTTAACCCCGCACAAGACGCCACAAAAGTTTTGGCGAGCGCCAAACCAATCACCGATTATTTGGAAAGCAAAGTCCGTGGCGTCGAATTTCGTGCCAGTGTCGCCCAGGATTACCGTGGGTTGATCGAAGCGACCCGCAGTGGGCAACTCGATTTCGCCTGGTTAAACCCGAGCGGTTACGTGGATGCCAAAGCCGCCGGCATTGCCGATGTACTTTTAAAAAGCGTGCGTGAGGCGGGTCCGTTTTACTGGTCAGCCTTTATTGTCCGTACCGACTCGAGGTTCAAAACCCTTGGCGACTTGCAAGGCGCGACGGTGGCTTGGGTCGATCCCAACTCGGCGGCTGGATTCTTGTTCCCTCGAGCCACACTGGCTTTAAACGGTTTTGACCCGAACAAATTCTTTGGTAAGGAAGTCTTTGCCGGTGGTCACGACGCGGTGGTGCTCTCGGTCTTGAACGGCAGTGTTGACGTTGGCGCAACGTTTGCCAACAACACCAAAGGCACAAGCGGTTCTTGGACGCAATTTATCACCGACAAAGAACAACAAGCCAAAATTCGTGTTCTAAAGTATTCCAAGCCAATTCCTGGCGATACCGTGTCTGTTCGCACTGGTTACAACACCGCCTGCCGCAGCACGGTGGTTAAAGTGGTCGGTGCGTTGATCGGCATGAAGAGCAACCCTGCCACCAAGAAAATGCTGCAAGATTTGTACCGCATCAACGCCCTGACCGTCGCCAAAGACAGCGATTACGACATCGTGCGCGAAGC
>JANLWR010000209.1:0-7320 GCA_031364625.1 Deinococcales bacterium
TTCACGAGCAAGTTGAACACGTAAAGCCCGCGCAACCTTGGAATCGGGTTGGGCGCGGGTCCGAGCAATTCGGTTTTGGTCGCGCCGCGATCTCGAATCAGGGCGGCGATTTTCTGGGCGGCTTGTTCGGCGTCCTGTGCCTTGCGTCCCGCCAGTTGCACTTGCGCCAGTTTGGCAAACGGCGGAAACGACAGGGCTTCTCGAGAATCCAGTTCCAACTCTGGGAAGACCTCGGCACTGTGCTGCTCGAGAATCTGCACCAGCGCAGGATGCTTGCCCGAAAAGGTTTGCACCAGCAACAACGGCGCTCGGGTCGGATGCCACTCGAGCAACTGGCGCAACAAAACATGAAAGCGCTCCGAACTGCGAAAATCGGGATGGGTGTGAAAGGTGTCGGCAAAGGTCAACGCAATCAATGCCAAATCTGGCGGCGGCTCGAGGCTGAGAACCGCCGTTGTGCCGACCACCACGCCAGATTCGCCGCGTTTAAAATTGCGCAGATCGTCTTTTTGGTCGCGGTCATAACGGTAAACGTTTGTGCCTGGCAGCAATTTCTCGAGTTCGCTCTGAATCCATTGCGTGCCAGGACCTTTGGGGTTTAAGACCGTGCCCTCACATTTTGGGCAGCGTTTGGGCGGCGTGGTTCGGTGTCCGCACTGATGACACTCGAGCGTCCGCGATTGCGCATGAAACCGCAGTGGCACGTCGCAATTCGGGCAGTACGGCAACCAGGCGCAATCGGGGCATTTCACCAGGGCGCTAAAGCCGCGCCTCGGGGCAATCAACACCGCTTGGCGTCCACGTTCGGCAACTTGTTTTAAGACCTTTTTCAAGGCGTTTGAAAGTGGCCACGACTCCTTGGCGACCGCCATGTTGCTCATCGGACCCATTTCGGGCGCGAGGTTTGGGTTGGCGTAATCGACAATATGAATTCTCGAGCGCGGCGGACTGAGCACCACACCGTGCAAATCCAGGCTTTCGACGCTCGGCACAGCCCCCGTAAAAACCAACCTTGCCCCGCTCGCCTCGGCACGCAACTTTGCCGCGTCGGGCACAAAGACCCTCGAGCCGCCCTGCAACTTCCAGGCGTCCGAACCTTCCTCCTCGAGCACGATCAACTTGAGGTTTTTGATGGGTGCTAAGAGTGCCATCATCGTGCCAAAAACCACCTCAAAATCCGCCTCTCGAGCGCCAGTCCAAACCGCTTGGCGTTCTCGGGCGTTCAAATCAAAATGTAGCATGGCACTCGGGCGCACGCCGCCCAAGGCTTTGAAGGCACGCTCGAGCCGTCCTCGGTCTGGCGCAAGGTACAAGACGCCGCCACGGGTTTCGCGGATCAGTTGCGCGATCATGGCTTGACGTTCGCGCCAGCGTCCACCATGAATCCGTGCCAGGTTCGGCTCGAGCTTGACCACTTTGGGCGCTGGGTCGGTGCTTGGAAACTCGAGTTGAACCGCCGCCACCGCCTCGAAACTGCGGTACGCCAAACCCAGCCGCTCGAGTTTGCTGACCACGCCACTCGAGACGCCCGCGTCACGCGCCCATTCCGCCAAACTGGCGCTGCGTCCCAAATCTTGCAGCGTCTCGAGCGCCCGTGATTGTTTGGGCGTCAGTTTCACATCTTCAGGATCGGGTACGGGTTTGATAATTTCCCGCATCGGCTCGAGCAAATTTGCTTCTTCTTCGAGCAAACCTTGGGAGCGCAAAAACTCTAATAAGCCAGGGTCATGCAATGCCGCGCTCGTCCAATCTTGAAGCGCATCCGCTCGAGCTGGTAATTCACCAATGTTTAACCCAGGCACGAGCCGCACCAGATGCTCAACCTCTTGGCGCAAACCAAACGGCAAGAAATCCTCGAGCACCACGCCGAGCGGCGCGAGCGAATACCCCGCAACAGCTTTTAGAGTCTCGAGCGCATCGGGCGTCAAAATTGGGCAGGCATCCAAGAGCGCTATCGCATCTTTTAAATGCAGCCCACGGTCTACCCGTGCATCTTCCAGCACCTCGAGCACCACCCCGACCCGCGCCCCACCCTGCCACGGCACAAGCACCCTTGCGCCCAAAGCTGGAGTCTCGGTTTTTAAGGCACGAAAGTCGTAAGCCCCTAGCGGAAGCGGGACAAGAATGCGCCAGATTGTGAATTGCGGATTTATTGAAGGCATTGGTTTCTCGAGAGGATGAGTGTACTGAATAAATTCTTGAACGCCAAAGAACCCCTGAGCACCACACACAGGGGTTCTTAAAATTTAGATTCTCGAGCAAAGCGCACACGTTCTTGCTGATTGCTCAAATCAGCGTTTTATTGGCGGAACATATTTGGTCGGACGAACCCGAGGTTTGTAATTGAACGGAACGTTGAACGGATTGACGCCAGCCGCAAGATTACCAATTTTGGCTCGAGGATCGTTGGGATTCACGCCGTAAATAGCGCCCCACGGAACGTAAACGCTGAAGGTACTGTCACGGCGAATGCTGCCGTTGTTCATTTTAACCACGCGGTCAATCCGTACGTTCATGCCATTTTCTGGGCTGTCAATGCGGCGCATTTGTCCAAGTGGCACGCGATCATCGGCTTGAATACGGCTCGGTCCCGGAGGCAGAACACGGGTGATGTATGACCTCGAGATGCTGGTTTTACGGTCTGGTTTTGGTCCAAAGAAATCCATTTGCAAACGTTGAGAACGCAAGTACCAGGTGACTTGCAAATACAAAGCCGAGCCTGTGTCGTTTCTGAATTTAAAATTTTTGTACGGCGAGAATACGGTGGCTTCAAACCCTGGCGGGTCGTAATAATGCACCCGGTACGAGTGGTAACGTCGGTCTGTGATGGGTAAACCAGATTGGTAAACTGCGCGGAACAGCGTGGTCGAAACTTGGCAAATGCCGCCGCCAATGTCTTTGGCGAGTGTGCCACCCGCAATAATAAAGCCATCGACAAAGCCTTTGGCTTTAGAAATTTGAACGGTCTTGTTAAAGTTAAATTCGCTACCGGCTGGAATGATGATGCCGTCAAGTTGTTTTGATCCTGCGACAATATTTTGAACGCGGAACGGCGGCGAACCCCTGAAGCTCGAGTCACCACCGCCGAAGTGATAACGAATGCCCGCTTTGTACCAGTTGATGACGCCAAAAGCTGGGGGACTGCGTTTAACAACAATATTGGCATTGGCTTTGTTGTACTTGATTGCCTCGAGCACGAACGCGTTTGAAAGTTGACGGTCGATAAGCCAAGCGCTTTGTTGGCTGGCAACCCAGTTGCCCTTATTCACATTCCAATCGGCGTTGATGCTCGGGCGCGTTAAACTGCGGTAAATGCCGTTTAAAACATCTTGCAAGCCACTCGAGATTGCGGCGATGCCTCTCGAGCGTGTGACTGAACGTTGTGGCAGTTTGAAAGTCAGGATGATGGGTTGGTCGATCAGGTTGCCCGCTTGAATGCGTTGTTCTGTGGTTTGAAGCGTCAAAATCAGCGGTTTAGCCAGGGTTGGTTTGACGGCTGGCGCGGTGTTGGCAGGTTTGGTCGGTTGGGTGCTGGGTTTGACGGGTGCGGGTTTGATGGGAACGGGTTTGACGGGAACGGGTTTTACTGGCGCAGGCTTGACGGGGACTGGTTTGACAGGCATGGGTGTTGGTGGAATTGGCGAAGGTGTCGGCGCAGGTCCAGGCGTCAAATTTGGCAGAGGTTGACTGGGATCAACTGGTGGCACTGGGTCTGTGACGGGTGGCACAGGCTGAGTTGGATCACTCGGCTGGGTTGGCGCGGGGACTGGCGGCGGTTGAGTCGGATCATTCTGCTGTGCCAAAGCCACAGCCAGAACAAAAACCAAGAACAGGGGCAAAAAATGCTTCACGTCATCAGTTTACTGGAGATTTCAGTATTTTTACAGTAACCTCGAATAACTCGGCTTCCACAAGTCTAGATTTGCGGGCGGGCGGAATTGATAAGTCTTTTTGGAAGGACTTTTGAGGGCAATAAATTCTTTCTGGTTAAGAATTTATTGCGATTTTGCTCGAGCTTTTGGGGTCTGCTGGTCAGATTTTATTTATGTCTTTAGAATCCTCACAATCATGTTCTCCAAGTGATCTCGAGCTGTTTGAGGATCGCTCAGATAGCCTCCAACCATTGCACCGTCGCGCAGTACCATCAAGGTGCGTGCAATTTCTGTGGCGTTTGGGATTTTCATATCGCTCAGTAATTTAACAATGGCTTGTAAAAACCAAGCCCGGTGTGCCAGGACAGCTTGGTGAATGGCTTCGTTTGGATTTGGGTATTCTGCGGCGGCGTTGATAAAGGCACAACCGCGAAAGCCTTGTCCGCAAATGTGGTCGCCGAGGTAGCGAAAGAACAACAAGAGGCGCTCTTGTGGCTCTGGGCTTTGATTGAGAGCTTGTTTGTAGTAATTGCGCACGATTTGATCTTGATGATCTAGGTATGCCAGAACCAGCGCCTCTTTGTTGGTGAAGTAACGATAAAACGTGGCTCGGGTGGTTGGGGTTTCTTTGAGGATTCTGTCAATTCCAACCGTGTGGATACCTTCTTCATAAAACAGCGATGAGGCTTTCTCGAGGAGTTGTTGTTTGGTATTGAATGAGCGAAGTTGTCTGGCACTTGGAGGGTTCGTCATGGTGACAGTATAGCAGAACGCTCGTTCTTCCTATTGACAGATTTGGTGAAAGTAGGGTACTTTTATTAAAAGAAAGAACGTTCTTTCTTTTAATAAGAACATGCTCGAGAAAAACGATACTCGAGCATCAATCATTAAGGAGCAGTGATACACGATGGCAAAGCTAATCACCAAAGACGGCAGCGAAATTTATTACAAAGACTGGGGTACGGGTCAACCCGTTGTTTTCAGTCACGGTTGGCCACTCAATTCTGACGCCTGGGAAGATCAAATGATGTTCCTGTCATCACATGGCTACCGCACGGTTGCCCATGACCGTCGTGGTCACGGACGCTCGAGTCAACCCTGGACCGGCAACGACATGGACACCTACGCCGATGATCTTGCGACCCTGATCGAAAGCCTCGACCTGCAAAACATTATTCTGGTCGGGCATTCTACAGGTGGTGGCGAAATCGCCCGTTACATCGGTCGTCATGGCACAACTCGAGTTGCCAAAGCCGTTTTGCTTGGCGCTATCACCCCATTGATGCTCAAAACCGAGGGCAATCCAGATGGTTTGGCTATCGAAGTTTTTGATGGCATCCGTCAAGGTGTAGCCAATGATCGCGCCCAATTCTTTAAGGATTTCACTGTGCCATTTTACGGTGCAAACCGTGAAGGCTCTAACGTCAGTCAAGGCGTGAGAGACACCTTCGTATTGCAAGCCCTGCAAGGCGGTCTCAAGAACGAATACGACTGCATCAAAGTGTTCTCCGAAACCGACCAAACCCAAGACCTGAAAAAGTTTGATGTACCAACATTGATTGTTCACGGCGATGACGATCAAATCGTGCCAATTGGTGCGTCGGCATTGGCTTCAGCCAAACTGGTCAAAAATTCGACCTTAAAGATTTACCAAGGTGCATCACACGCCATTGCCACAACCCATAAGCATCAATTCAACGCTGACCTGCTCGAGTTTATCAAAGCTTAAATTCGCACATCAAAAATGCTCAGGGTAACATTGCTGGATTTGTTGGCTCGAGATATTGGGCGCTGACAAATCCAGCCTTTGTTTAACCCATCACAAAAGGCGTTTCCAAACCAGATTGCGCCACATTTCTGGCACTGATCGGCAACCATTTGAGTGCCAGTGCCGCTGTGTACGCCCGAATGGCGTGCTGGCGTTCACCCATCAAATCCCGAACCTGTCCGAGCCGTGACAGCACAAAACCTGGCAGGTAAGCTGGGCGCTCAAACTGCCCCATCGCCACCGCCTCGAGCAAATCCCTGGCGCTTTCCAGATCACCCACCGCCAGGTACACGCCACTGGCGGCAAATCGTGCCTCGAGCGCAATCCGACCGAGTGTTAAACCCAGTGCCGAATCTGGAGCGCCGTCAAGCTCGTGAAGGGAATGCACGTGCGTATGGAGATCTTCGTTTTCGTGAAGTGCATACGCTCGGTCCACGACTGCGCGAAATCTCGAGGCTTCGCCTGGCTTGAAGCCCGTCAGGTCAACGGTTTTAAAGCCCATCTCAAGAAGCTCTGGCAAATCATCGAGCGGGGTTAAGACCACCGCATCGTCAAACCTCTCGAGCTTGGCTGCCAGTTCAGTCAGCCTGCGTTTGCGGTGCGCCGTGCCAGGACCTTCCTCGAGCACGTCCACACTTTTGGCGTGAAAGGTCTTGACGCTTTCCAGTACAGGCAATTCTGGCAGCAAACCATGAATCGAAAACGCATCGAGCGGTTTACTGAGCATGTCTTTCAAATCCAGCTCACTGCGTCTTAATTCCCGCAACCGCTCCAAGCCTTGAGGGTACATCTTCAAAAACTCGAGCATTTTGTCCTGCTCGAGGTCAGCCCAAGTCCAATCGGTGGCGACGGCTTCTACAGGCATTCGTTCGTCGTCAAGTGCAAACAAAACGGGGTGCTCGAGGTCGCGCCATTTTCCAGATGTCCAAACTTCTGGCGTGACGCTGGGCAAAATGACTTTGCTTGCACCGACGTGCCGCAGAATCTCGAGCACGGTTTGGGCGTTGTAGGTGGGGTAACGGGCGTGAAGAGCGCCCAGGTCTGCGAGAAGCACCCAAAGAGCATATCAATTTCAGACTGACCTGCCAAAGGCGATATGACCTTGTTTGGGCACGGTAGAATTGTTTGACTCGAGCAACTCGAGCGATTTAGAGGTGATTATGATTTTGCCGATTCGTTTGTATGGTGATCCTGTTTTAAGAACCAAAGCCAGAACTGTGACCGATTTTAGTGCCATGCCCGCCCTCATGACCGACATGTTTGAAACCATGTATAACGCCAAAGGCGTGGGTTTGGCGGGTCCTCAGGTGGGCTTGAACAGCCGCGTGTTTACCTGGGTCGATTATGCCGATGAAGAACCGGAAACCGACACCGAACCGCGCTCGAGAATCTTAAACGAGTATTTTATGGTGAACCCAACACTCGAGTTTCTGGATAAGACCCTGGTTGAGGGACTCGAGGGTTGTTTGTCGATCCCTGAAATTTACGAGGAGGGCGTGCCGCGCAAACGGGCGTTGCGGGTCAATTATCAAAACGAGCACGGAGAGCGCAGGTCGCTCGAGGTTGAGGATTACAATGCCCGAATCGTTCAGCACGAGTTTGACCATTTGGAAGCCAAATTGTTCTTGGATTATTTGCCCTCTGAGGTTGTGGCAGCCCACCGTGCCGATTTGGTGCGGA